>CALPZT020000049.1 GCA_943328365.2 Bifidobacterium breve
ACAGGCAGGGCGAGCTGCCTGTTGCTAAAGGCCCGGAGCAAGCTCCGGGCCTCGCGACCCCGACCGGGCTCGAACCGGCGACCTTCGCCGTGACAGGGCGACGCGCTAACCAACTGCGCTACGGGGCCTAACTGTGGTGCGTATCCCCAACGGGGTTCGAACCCGTGTACCCGCCGTGAAAGGGCGGTGTCCTAGGCCACTAGACGATGGGGACCTGACTGCATCTCCGTCGACCGTTACGCCGTTGGCGACTCGGTAAGCATAGGGCAGGGTGCTGCGCGGACGAAATCGGACCTCCGATTCGGCTCCCGGCCATAATGAACCGTGATCGATGTGCCGCTTGAGCAGTTCGAGGATCTCGTCGGAGAGGCGCTCGACGGCATCCCGGACGAGCTCACCTCGCTGCTCAGCAACGTCGTCATCGTCGTCGAGGACGATGCGCCGGCTGACGACCCCGATCTCCTCGGCCTCTACTCCGGCATCCCGCTCACCGAGCGCGACGGCTCCTACTTCGGCGCCCTCCCGGACTGCATCACGATCTACCGCCGGCCCACGATGGCGATCTGCGACACCCTCGAGGATGTCATCGAGGAGGTTCGGATCACGGTGGTGCACGAGGTGGCGCACCATTTCGGCATCGACGACGATCGGCTGCACGAGCTGGGCTACGACTAGCCGCAGTCGTTAATCGCCGTGGGCAGCCCGAGTCAGTCGGTCGATGACGGCGGCGCCGACCCCTGCTGGATCAGGCGGGACCGCCAGCACGAGCGCAAGCCCGAGGGCGTCCGCCTCTCGCAGGGCCGCGTAGAGGATGCGCGCGTAATCGTCGGTTGTCGTTGGGGCGGCGAGACGGACGATGCCGGGCGGCGTCGCGACACTGGCAATCGCGAGGAGCCCGGAGCTTGGCATCCCGTCAGCCTGCTGGGCCTTCGCGTGAGCAGTGAGTTGGTCAGCTTGGAGGAGTCGGACGACTGCCGCGGGCGAGTAGTGCGAGGCGAGGGTGCCCGACGCTCGCACGGTGGAGCCTGACGGGCACGCCAGACCGGTGATGCGCGTGACGTCGGCGGCCGTGATGGCTCCCGGCCTCAGTAGCTTCGGGGCGTCTCCGGTGCAATCGATGATCGTCGACTCCAGGCCCACCGCGCATTCGCCGCCGTCGAGCACGACGTCGTCGTCCGACATGAGACTCCCGAGTTCCTCGACGACGTGACCCGCGGAGGTGGGGCTCACCCGGCCGAAGCGATTCGCGCTCGGTGCCGCGATGCCGATGGTGGGGTCGCCCGTGAGCTCGATGAGGTGATTGAGGACGGCTGCCATGAGCGGGTGGGCCGACACTCGGACGGCGACAGAATCCTGCCCGCCGGTGATGAAGTCGCGGGCGGCTGACGCGCGGTTCACGACGAGGGTGAGCGGCCCCGGCCACGTCACCTCGGCAAGTGTCCGCGCATAGGCAGGCACTCCTTGACCCCAGGCATCGAGCGCTTCGATCCCTGCGACATGGACGATGAGCGGGTGGTCGGCGGGGCGGCCCTTGACGGCATAGACCCGGGCGATCGCGGAGGCCATGTCGGCACGGGCACCGAGGCCGTAGACGGTCTCGGTGGGCAGGGCGGCGAGATGGCCGCCAACGAGCGCATTGGCTGCATCCCGGGGATTCGTCGTCAGCCGCACGATGTCATCCAATCGCACCGGTGGCCCGGAGCCAAAGGCTACGACTGTTGCGCGCGGACGCTCAGCTGAGGAGTTGGCGTTGGGTTGGGCTCAGCGCAGCTCGCTGGGCGGCTGTCAACGCGTTGATCTGGCTCGGCGTCAGCGCCAGAAGCTGCGCGGTTGTCATGGCCGCGAGAACCTCTGGATCGAGCTTGGCGATCGACGACGGCCTGATCTGCGCGACCTGCCCTGCGGAGAGGTCGGCCACCTGCTCCTCGGTCAGGATCGAAGCCTGGGAGGGCGTGAGCCGTGCGAAGGCGGCTGTTCGAAGACCGGCCAATTGCTCGGCCGACATGGTGGCGATGACCGAGGGGCGCAATCTCGCGACGGTGGCCGGCCGGAATCCGGCGAGCTGCTCCGGAGACATCGCATCGACAGCCGCTGGCTTCAAGGAGGCTGCCTGGGTCGGACGGATGAACGAGACCTGCGCCGTGGTCAGGGCCGCCGCCTGGCTCGGCGTCAACGCTGAGAAGGCTCGCGGCGGCAGTTGCGCCAGCGTGGCACCGGGCACCGTGGCCAGCTGCGCAGGAGAGTAGCCCGCGAGCTGCGCTGCTGTCACCGTCTGGGGGTTAGCGATGATGAGCGGCGCGGCGACGACAGTCACGACCCCTGCCCCAGTCGCTGACGGCGCGGGCTGAGTACCGGTTGACGGAGCGGACACGACGGCCGCACCGGAGACGTACACGTAGCCGCCGGGGGCGAAAGCCCGGCCGATGGCCGCCGAGAGCACGATGGATACGTCGGCGGAGCCGAGGGCATCGCCCGCCGGGACTACGACATCGACGTGGGCGTCGTTCACCACCCTGAAGGAGGCAGCCTTGCCACCGATGAATGCGGCCGAGGCACCGGTGAAGCCGAAGCCGATGACCGCGATCGTGTTGCCGCCGCCGAGCGGGCCCGATGCCGGTTGAACCGAGGTGATCTCGTGCTCCGAGCCGCCGCCGCCCGAGGAGTCGCCCCCGCCGCCCCCGCCGCCGCCGGACGAGCCGCCACCCGATGAGCCCTCACCGGAGGAGCCTCCGCCTGCTGCGGGAGCCGTCGATGCCGCGAACGAACGCACGTAGAGCAGTTTGTTGGGCGAGCCGAGCACGCCGGTGATCCGGTCAGCTGTTGCGGCGGCGGTGAGAGCAGCGACGACCTGAGCTGGGGTCTTCGTTGGGTTGAGTCCGAGATAAACGGCGGCCGCACCGGCGACGTGCGGGCTTGCCATTGACGTACCGGACATGATCTCGATCGCGGTGTTGGAGGTGACGCCTCCGACTCGGATCCCAGCGGAGGTGATGGTGGTTCCGGGGGCCAGGATGTCGACGCAACTGCCGTAGTTCGAGTAATAGGCAAGCGCATCGCTGCTCGTTGTTGCCCCCACGGTGATGGCGGTGGGCTCGCTCGCCGGGCTCACGTTGCAGGCGTCCTGAGTCTCGTTGCCTGCAGCGACCGCGACGGTGACGCCATCGGCAACGACGTTCGCCACGGCCGCATTCATTGCCGCGCTCTTTCCGCCTCCGAGGCTCATATTCGCAACAGCAGGCACACCGGCGGCGTGATTCCAAACAATCCAGTCGAGGCCGGCGATGACCCCGCTCGTCGTTCCACTGCCCGAACAGTCGAGCACCTTCACCGGAACGATGGTGGCGGATTTGGCGATGCCGTAGGTGGAGCCGGCAACCGTGCCGGCAACGTGGGTGCCGTGTCCGTGGCAGTCGTTCGTCGCGGTATCTGCCGGGGACACCGTTGTGTTCTTTCCCGCGGCGACACGGCCGGTGGCGAACTGCGTGTGCGTCGCCAAGACACCGGTATCAACAATGTAGGCGGTGACGCCACTGCCGGTTCCGGCTGGGGTGAACAACTGGTCCAAGGGAAGGTCAAATTGATCGGTTCTATCCAAACCCCACGTCGCACACCCTTGGGTGCCAGCTGGGACTGATGTTCCGCAGCTCCCGGGTGCTGTTGGAGTAGCGGGGGTTGTGGGGCCGGTCGTGTTTCTAATTTCGTAAATGTAGCGACCATTCTTCGACGTGTAGGAGGACCCCGTCGGAGTACGAAAACTTGAGATGAGCGCAGAGGCAACCCCATCGACAAACGGGTTGGGCGATGTCCCGCTACCGGAGAAGCGCACGGTGTTTGACGACTGCAAAGGATCGGCGAAGCCGATCTCTAACGGACTAGCCGATGTTGATGACGCGATTCTGTCGTAATTGAACACGATGTCGACATCTCCTGGCCGACGGTCATCCCGGTTCATAATGAGCGCCTGCGCGGAATAGACAGGAAGACCCCTGTCGTATTGCCCCACGTTGACCCAATTCACGCAGTACCCGGTGTAGTTACCGAAGGTTTCAGTCAGTGGACCGTACTGAACCTCTCTCGTAGCCGCATTCCTAGTGTCAAGGTCGGTGAACAGGGGCAGGACCAGCGGCCGCGTCGGCCGTGTCAGATCGATCCCGCTGAAGTCCGTGAAAATCGCGCCTGGTGTGTTGTTGAACGCGAATCCACCATTGTTGTTGATGAGAATCTCGGAGTAGCCGGTGCCGAACCAGTTGACTGAAGTGAATCCGGTGAGGGAGACGGGAGCCCCGCCGTCGTCGGATGCTGGGATTGAGTATGTGGCGCAACCGGCATCGGTGATGACTGCACCGCCACTTGAGCCGTCGTTAGCGGTTGGTGTGTCTAGCGACACGGGAAGATCTGGTTCGATGGCTGTTACATCGGATCGCTCCCGAAGTGCTCGCGCATCCGCAGGGGTCATGGAGACAGCGAGGCCGTCGATCGCCTTCTCATACGTGATCGCAACCTCGCCGCCGGATGCCTCGACGGCATTGGCGACGGCGTCCTGCGCCCCCTCCTTGACTGTCACGATGTAATCGACCTCGCCCGAGGCACTTGCACTTGCAGAGCCCGACTCGCTGCTGCTCGGGGAGGCGCTGTCTGTCGGTGAGGCACTGTCTGTCGGGGAGGCGCTGTCACTTGGGGTCGCGGATCCGCTGGGTGTCGCTGAATCGGTGGGAGTCGGGGTGGCCGACGGCGATGCCGAAGCGCTGCTACTGCTGGAACCCCCGGTGTCTGTCGGCATGTCGGCGGCAGCGGTGGTTGCCCAAGCGGTGGCAGCAAGGACCGCGGCGACTGTCGAGCAGGCGAGCATCACGCGCCCGTGGGGGGAGGCCATGCCCTATTGGACCACCGAATATGCGCGCGAGCCAACCACGGTTCTGCAATTCCCTGCGAGTTTCCGCTGGTGGCGTATTGATTGTAAAGACGATGTTAAGACCTTGTCAGGTTTCGGCTTGGTGGCCGATCGGATGGAACCGATGGCGGCATGTGGGAGTCAGATTGTCACGACAGCCGACGGCGCAGAGCCGATCGGCAGGCTTACTCAAGGAGGCACCGTGTCAACCCCGACCCCGCCGTACGAACCGTTGACCTATGAGCGTCAGGTCCAGTACGCGAATCATGAACAGGGCAGCAAGAAGCAACGGCGCCGTCGCGGTGGTGCCGGGATCATCGTGGGCGCCGGTGTCGTCGCACTCATCGCCGGCGCGGCCGGCGGCGCGGTGGGCTACACGGCCGCAAAGAGCCAGGCGCCGGGCCTCACCATCGCCAGCTCCACGGCCGGTTCGACCTCGGTCGCGGCGGCCGGGTCTATCGCTGCCGTTGCGGCCGCAGTCCAGCCCGCGGTCGTGCAGCTGAACGTGGGCAATGGCGAAAGTGGTGGTACCGGCTCAGGATTTGTCATCAGCGACGACGGCTACATCGTCACGAACAACCACGTCACCGGAGCCGGCGGGGAGATAGAGGTCACCTTCTCCGACGGCAGGACGGCCACGGGCAAGCTCGTCGGGGCGAATCCCGGCTACGACATCGCCGTGGTCAAGGTCGATCGCACGGGCCTCGCCACGGTTCCGCTCGGCGAATCGGCGGCGCTGCTCGTCGGCGACACCGTGATCGCGGTCGGTTCACCGCTGGGCCTTCAGGGCACCGTGACGACCGGCATCGTGAGCGCGCTCAATCGTCCGGTCACCGCGGGCGGCGAGGGCGAGACAGCCTTCATCAACGCGATCCAGACCGATGCCGCGATCAACCCGGGCAACTCGGGGGGCCCGCTCGTCAACGGGGCCGGCGCTGTGATCGGCGTGAACTCGGCGATCGCATCCATGGCAACCGGGGCCGGCCAGCCGGGCTCGATCGGCCTGGGCTTCGCGATCCCGATCGATGTCGTGAAGCGGATCACGAACGAGCTCATCAAGACCGGCACCTCGAAGACGCCGATCGTCGGGGTCCAGTTGAACATGACGTTCGAGGGCCCGGGCGCGAAGGTTGCCGAGGTCACTGCGGGCGGTCCGGCCGCGGCTGCCGGTCTCCGCGTCGACGACATCGTCACGAAGGTCAATGGCTCGCTCATCACCGACCCGACCTCGATGATCGTCACGGTTCGCTCCTTCGCCCCCGGCGACACGGTTGAACTCACGGTGACCCGTGATGGCGAGGCATTCACCGTGCCGGTGACGCTCGAGGCATCGAAGGCCAAGGACTAGTCCGACCGGCCCTCATGACCAGGGCACCCGAGCCTGACCCCTCGGCTCGGGTGCCCTGCCGCCCGCATGGCGGGGCTCGAGGATGCGAGGGGCGAGGTTTCGGGGCAGTCTTGGGGCGTGCCTCCTTCACCGTTATCCCTGCTTGAGTCGGCCCGAGATCAGGTTGCGTCGGGCTTTCGTCGCATCGTCTCCGGAGACCCGGACGGCGCACCCGACTGGGTGCGCTCAATGGCAGACGGCTCGGATGTCGGCTACTTCGGACCGGGCTCGGCTGCGTGGAAGGTGCACGGCTCCCTCCCGACGATCGTTGGCGGGGTCCGCGCCCTCCTCATGCAGGCCCTCCACCCGGGGGCCCTCGCTGGGGTCATGCAGCACTCGAGGTACGAGACCGACGCGTTCGGCCGGCTGGCCGGCACGACCCAGTGGCTGACCGTCGTCACCTTCGGTGATCGCGCTGCCGCCGATCGAGAGTGCGCACGCGTCAAGGGCCTGCATCGCAAGGTGACGGGCACCTACGAGACGTCGCAGGGGTCGACCCCCTACGCGGCGTCCGACCCCGATCTCCTGCGCTGGGTGCATGTCGCGTTCACCGACTCCTTCCTCGCGACCCACCGGGTCTGGGGAGGCGAGATCCCCGGGGGGCCGGATGCGTATGTCCGCGAGTGGGCGAAGGCCGGCGAGCTCGTCGGGGTCGTCGACCCACCCAGGAGCGTGGCTGAGCTTCGTTCGCAGATCGCCGACTACGGCCCAGTCCTTCGGGGTGACGCGGCCTCGGCGAAAACGGTGTCGTTCATCAAGAACATGCCGTTCCCGCTCGCGGCCAAGCCCGCCTACGGGCTGCTGTTCGCAGGCGCGTGCTCGACGATGCCGCCTGAGCACCGCGAACTCCTCGGCCTGCCTACCGTCCCGCTCACCGTGACGAAGCCCCTCGTTGCCGCGATGCTCGGGACCCTCGGCCTGGCTCTCGGGCCGGCATCCCCATCGATGCGGGCGGCGGAGTCGCGGGTCGAGTCTCTTCAGGCGGACGAATCTGGCGATGGTGACCGGTCTGACGAGGCTGGCCGCGGCGGGGGAGCGACACGGTCGACCCCGGTGTGACGGCGCAACCATCCCTGGGGTGATGATGGGATGATGTTGCAGATGGGGCGCGTGGGACGAAGGACGGCGGGGCTGGTGGCGGCGGTTGCGGCCGGCACCGTGGCGATCGCGCTCATGGCCACACCTGCAGCCGGCACCCTCGGCACGGTCACCCCCCGAGCGTCCGACAGCGGCACCGCGAGCGGATCCGCAAGCGCGGCGGCGACGTCCACCGCGACAGCAGTATCGACTGCCACAGCAACCCCGACCGCGACGTCCGATCCCTCTGCGAGCGCGACGGTTACCCCCTCACCTACGGTGACGACACCGACACCCGATGCGACCGCGACGGCGACTCCGTCGGCCGAGCCCGTACCCGCGCCGCCCGCGCCGCTCCCGACTGAGCTCGGCAGCTGGTGCACCACCCTCTTCCCGCCGCAGCGCACATCGATCGAGCGCGAGAAGGCGCAGGCGATCATGGGCGGCAAGGCGACGATGAGCCAGGGCGGCACGTACACGATCACCGAGCACCCGAACTGGAAGCCGCAAGGCTCGACCGATACCTCCGGCGACCGCCACGTCCATTCGCTGAACTGGGCCCTTCCGCTCCTCTACCGAGGCGTGCACAAGCAGGTGCCGTCGCTCGTCGAGAGATTCCGGCAGCTCATGCACTACTGGATCGAGGACCACCGCGGGAAGCGCAGCTACTGGGTGAACGCTTCGATCTACGGGGGCCTGCGGACGCAGACCCTTGTCTGCGCCGCGCAGACCCTCAATGACCCGGTGATCGCCGAGGCTGCGCTGAAGGATGCGCGCACCATGGTCGCGCGCAACTGGGCGACCCGTGAGGTCGCGAGCGGCACGAACAACACCGATCTCATCAGGCAGACAGGTGCCCTTGCCGCCTTCTGCTGGACAGGCGATACCGGCTTACGAGACCGCGCCTGGGCGAATCTCGAGAGCGTGGCGCGCGGCGTCGTCCATGAGGACGGCAGCGATGTTGACGGCTCACCGAGATACGCGGTCTACATCGAGAATCTCCTCTCCG
>CALPZT020000050.1 GCA_943328365.2 Bifidobacterium breve
AAATGAAGGGAATGCTCGTTCGAAGCACCGAGAGCGTTCGCGCCTCGACGTTGCCCATATACCCACCGCCGACGAGATACCGAGGAATTCGAACCATCGCCTGCGGCTCCGGAGTCGCCCCGTACCCCCGGGCACCGCCTTCCGGCAGTCTGATGACCGGCCCGAAGCGAAGTTGCCCGCTTACCTCGTCGAGCATGAAGTGCCGATCCATCGGGCTGGAGTCGGCGAAACTCTCGACCCTTGACCAGGTTGTCCAGCCGCGTGCACCGCTCACCTCGATCTCGAGGTTCATCTGCCCGGCAACGAGCGGCACCTGACTCAACTGCAACCGGTCGCCCGGGGTACCAGTGCAAGGGCCGAGCAACTCGTCCTCGATCGGCTCACTGTGAGCTGCATCGACAATCCCACCGAGGGTGTCGGCCTCAACAGAGAGGATTTCCGGCGTGCTGAGATAGGACGGCTGGCTGCCAACCGTTTCGACAACGATCACTCTCACCCATGCCGCCTGCACGCCGCCGATGGATGAGACCGCATGCTGAGCAATGAAGATATCGATATTGCCAGTGCGGTTGAGGCCACCAGTTTCATCAGCGAGGATGCGGACCTTGGCCCATTTCTGACCGTCCCAGGCTTCGATGACATACGGCGGATTGAGCGGATCGACGCCAATTCCCTCGATCTCGTTATCGCACAGCACGACAAGTCGGACGAAGCAGTCGCCGGACGCCTGCGTGAGCCCGACGTACAGCGCATCGCCGACCTGCGGTCGCGGTGAGAACACCGGGAATTCCTCGCGTAGGGCGACCTTCTCGTCATTGTTCTCGAACCCACCATCGACGGTCTTCGTCAATGTTTGCTTGCAGTCGACACTCGGGATAGTGAAATCCTTCGCGGTGGCGAAGGTAATTGCCCGATCATTGCCGGAGCGAACCGTCGAAACAAGGGTTCCTCTGGGGATATCGATATCAACTTCCTGTGCCACTGAGAGCCAGAATTCGATTCGGGCGACCGCAGCCGAGGGCGGGATCATCTTCTCGCCGAGCAGGTCGAGGAACTTCACGTAGTGGAGATCCGGAATCCGGTTGAGCCGGTAAATGAGTTGATCGGTCATGTAGGCGAACGTCTCGATGAGCGTTACCCCAGGGTCCGACACGTTGTGATCGGTCCACTCCGGGTTGCGAAGCTGGACGAGACGTTTCGCCTCATCGACGAGATCCTGGAATCCACGGTCGTCGAGATTCGGTGCTGGCAAGGTCATGGCGCCTCCTCAGCGGGGATGACGTAGAAGGGAACGAGCAGGTTTCGGGGGTCGTAGGTGCCCTTGAGCCGGTAGGTGATCGTGATGAGGACTCGGGTGGTATCACCGTCAAAGACCGCACGCACCTCGAGGATGTCGATGCGCGGCTCCCAGCGAAGCAGCGAATCGTGGACCTCGATCTGCACCCGGGTGAGCAGATCCATCGTGCTGGGCTCGAACAGCATGTCGTGAATGGAGCAGCCGAATTCAGGCCGCATCGGGCGTTCGCCGTATGCGGTACCCAGGATCAGCCGCATGGCGCGCTCGACATTCTCAACGCCGGTCACGAGGCGAACTCCGCCTTGCGAGTTCACCCCGAGTGGGTAAGCCAGGCCGCGGCCGGTAAATGCGGAATCGACATTCGATGCCATCAGTTGATCTTCACCACCGATCCCTTGAGCGTGAGGATTCCCGATGCCTCGACGTTTACGACGGCGCCCTTCAGCTTGAGGGCTGACGAGGCATCGACCGTGACGCTAGCCCCAGACACCGTGACCGAGCTGTTCGCGTTCACCTTCGCCTTGCCCTTGGCCTCGACCGTCACGTCGTTGCCGGTCACCTTGGCGTTCTTCTTCGCGGTGACGTTGACATCGGCCGAACTGTTGATTGTTACCGGGCGATCGCCCTTGGTCGAGATGGTGATGCCGGCCTTCGCGTCCATGACGATCGAGCAGGAGTTGCCGTTAGTCGTGTGAATCGTGATCGTCGACTTGTCCTTGGTGTCGTCAAGAATGATCTGGTGCCCGGCCTTCGTCGTGAGCGCCGTCTTCATGGGTGCGCCGTCGACCACCATCTCCGCGTGCGGAATCTTCCCGACCCCCTTTCCGTAGACGCCGCCGAGCACGTAGGGAAGATCGAGCTGCCCATTCTCGAATGCGACGATGACCTCGTCCTTCGGGCGCGGCATGAGCTGGAGGCCCGTCCCGGCTCCGGCACCAAGCTGGAGCACGCGCGCCCAGCCGGTCACGAAGGCGCGGTCAAGCCACGGGAGCGTGAGGTTGACGCGGCCCTTTTTCTCGGGATCAGCAATATCGTTGACGATGGCAGGGTAGATACCGTGAAACCGCTGCGGTGGCACGCCGCCGCCCTGGAGCCCGCTCATCGAACGGTCCTCAAGGCCAGTGCAGTAGATCGTGGTCGTGTAGCCATCGAGGCCCGGTTCGAAGACATGCAGGACGCTGCTCACGATGTGGATCCCCTTGAGCGGTCCATAGACATCGTCATAGACCTTAATCGGCTTGTTGATGTCAATGAGCGGGTTGCCTTTCACCCGCATGTCAAGGTCAACGCTGGCTCCCGCCTCTCGTACAGCAGCTCCCATCGCAGCCCGATCTGCCCGCGCCTTCGTCCCCGCAAACGTCTCGAGCGACAGCTTCGGGCCCGCCTTCGTCGACTTCTTGAATTGCCCAGCGCTACTGTCGTCCTTCATCGTCCGGCGCATCTTCGAAGAAAGCGATGTCTGCCCCGACGCTGTCGCGCCCTTCGCCTCATCCCAGCCCGGCACCACAGCGGCCCCTGCCATCCCCGATGCGGTGAGGAGGCCGCGATAGGCCAACACGCGGTTGTCGCCAACCTCGAAGGCGGTGTTCGGACTGGCCCGCTTGGCCACCTCGACGGGACCGAAGTACAGGGCGGTCATGCCCCTGGTGAGCAAGGTCCAGACCTTCACGTACGTGACGAACCCGAGTTCGCGCGCTAGGCGGTTGATGAAGTCCCAGTCGGTCTCATTCGCCTGCACGATGAACTTGTGCTTGGCGCCGTCCGTGAGAATCTTGCTGCCGAGCAGCGGGTCGAGCCCGTACGACTTGGCGATCTGCTTCGCCACCTCGCCGTACGTCATGTCCTTGAAGCCGCGCGTCTTCTTTTGGGCGGTCATGTCATAGGCGCCGTCGTACGCTCGAATGACGTAGCGCGAGCCGAATGCGGCGTCCATCCGAATCTCGCGGCTCTTCACGATGCCGCGAAACACGATATCGCCGGTGAGGTTGCCGGGTGCGTAGGCGAAGATCGAGATCACGTCACCCACCGCCCCGACCGGAAATGGCGGGGTCGCCTCGATCTCGCACAGTCGAGGCATCCCATACGCCGCCTCGACACTGATGCGGCTCACCCGGTTCTGCAGCGAGTCCTTCAGTCGAGTGCGGTCGTCGAGCACTTGAAGGGTCGACGATGACAGGTCGTACGCGAATGCCATCAGTAATCCTCGAGCACGTCTGAGTAGGTGTCGTCCTCGTCAATGGTGACGACGGTGCCCCCCTCGCTCCGGAATGGCAGGGCCTCCGGGGCGGGGAGCAGCACCTTTCGGCCGATACGAATTCTCAAGGGGTCGTCGATGCCGTTGTGCTCGGCGATATCGCGCCACCGATTCGGCTCCTGATACGTGCGGTAGGCCAGATGGGCCAGGGTGTCGCCCTCGAACAGGGTGTCGGCCATCTCCGGGGCCAGGCCTCCCGAGGTCGGATTCGTGCTCCCCGAACTCTCGGGATACTGCGAGAGTGCGATCGAACCGACCGCCTTCGATGGCGAACCATCAGCATCGAATCGCACGATGTTGGCTGACAGGTAGGAAACATAGGAGAGGGGCGACACGAACTCCCCCCAGAACAGCATGACGAGCGGGGGTGACGAACTGGTCGAGAAGAGCGATCCGCCGCTGTAGTTCTCACAGAGCATGATGAGTTTCTTGAGGTCGTCCATGACCTGACGGGGCTTGCCATAGCCGAGTGAGCCGCCCCCCATGCCCGCCGCCCCGGCGAGTGCCCCAAAGAGCCCGCCGCCCGATGACAGGCCACCGATAAGCCCACCCGCAGACATCGGATCCTTCTTATTCGTCTTCATGAGGAATTCGAAGGAGATCCGCAGCGGCTGGGTCCCCATCCAGCTCACCGGACCGGCCTGCGAGGAGCGGGGGGAGGACGACTGAGCCCAGCTCGCCCCCTTGTGGATCTGCATCGAGGCGGGCGGGAGATAGAACTCGATGGCGTCGTATTCGGCAGCCATGCCGGCGATCATCTTCGTTGCTGCAGCGCTCGCCGCACCGGCCCCGAGCAGATTGCCCATCATCGACTGGCCAACAGTCCACGAGCTCATCTTCGCGAGGAGCTTGCGGGTGACACTGCCGGTGTTCGGGATGATAACGAGCTTGCACGGCTCAACTCGCTCCTCGGTAGTGATCGAGGAGTCGACCATCGGCTTTGCGCCACCCGTGGTCTCGACGGAATAGCCCGAGAACGAGAAGGACAGGCTCTCGATCGTGGTCGGCTCCATCTTGCCGCCGGTAAACGAGTTCACCACACCGGCTTGGAGGCTCGGTGCATTCCAGGTCTTGGGCAAGCAGTTGCGGAACACAATGTTGAACTTCTGCCCCGCAGAATCGCCGATTCCAGCGAAGGATAGAAGCGACATGATCGAGGACGGCACCATGCTCGAGCCGCCAGACTGGTTCGGCATCTCCACGGTGACCGCGACTGTTGTCGGACCGTCCTTGTTCGCCTTCGCGAACCACTCGGTGATGTGTGCGCTCGTTCCAGGGACCCAGGGACGGCTCAGGTTCACCTCGCCGTACGAGATGCGCTCGATCTCACGGAATGTGGTGCGCCCGTACCCGCCGGCCGGAAGGTCGTTGGTGTTCATGGTCATCGAACCGAGCGAGAGCGACTGCCACCCACCCCCGAGGCTGGTATCGCCCACGCAATCGACCGACAGCGTGAATCCCAGGAAGTAGCCGGCCGGATAGCCCGCGTCGTACTTGACGCTGCCGAAGCCGCCTATGTCCGGAAGGCCAAACATCAATCAGCCCCACTCTCTCGACATGCGACCTCGTCGCTCTTTGTCACGCACGAGTTCGGCGCGCAACCGCTGGCGTATCAGTGGATAGAGTTCGTGCGCTTGCCGTTCGAGGTCGCGCAAGCGGCCCGATTTCTCATCCTTCGTGATTGGCGGCGGCGCAGCAGACAGCGCAAGTTCGGAGTCGCTCATCGAACTCGTCGCCAATCCCTCAGGCCGTTGACCGAGTTCGATGCGCCAATTGTCATCGAGGAAGTTCACCGGCTGAGGGCCACCACGACTCAATGCCGGCGCCGAGGCGATAGGGGTGGGGCTTCCGGTCGGTGGCGCCGAATCACGCGCGCTTCGCTGGACACCCTCGCCTGCGACCATCTGCGGAATGGCCGGAGCGTTGACGCTGCTTGACCGATGATGCAGTTGCGGGGCCGCCTGGTGCATCGACTGCATGAGCCCTTCGGCGTGCCGCGCACCGGCCTCGAGATCCTGGCCCTCAGCAGTGTGCTCCGCCGGCATCCGCGAGGCACCGCCCTGCTGCTGCACGACATGGGTGAGCTCATGGGCGAGCAGCTGCTGGCCACGCGTGCTGTCGAGCGGGGCATCCGCTGCGAGGAAGATCTCTCCGTCGCGGGTAAACGCCTCAGCATTCACCGAACGAGTGAGGGCCTCCGCCCGGCCGCCCTCGTGGACGACCACCTCTGACGGCGCCGTGCCCACCGATTCACGAACTGCCTGTCGTACCTGCTCTGGGACGGCGACGCTCCGCGAGCCACCCGAGGATCTGGGCTCAGGTTGCGCCCCTGCGAGCGACCCGGAGTTCGGCATGGTTGCTCGGAGGCCGGTTGGGGTAGCGGTACGCACGCTACTGGAGTCATCACGGGCACGACGCTGCACGCCGGTGGTGCCCGCCGACACGAGCGGCGGCCGGGAAGCAAGGGTTGCCCGCGAACGAGCATTGGGCCCGCTCGGTGCGACTGCCGGACCGTGCGACGGTCCGGCGGCGGCGGACCGCTCGGCCAATGGTGTTGATGCCGACCCCCGCTGGTCGGCTGAGACACCGGCAGCATTCACCATGCTTTCGCGTGCTGTGATCGAGGTCAGCGGTGTGGCAACACTCGAGCCACGTGAGCCCGGTTCGATCGGTGACGAGACTGACCCGGCAGGCGGGGTTGGCGCGGACGGCAGTGGCGCGATCGAATCAACCGGGGAGTCAGGATCGAGGTCTGCCTCCCGCCTGTGCTGCAGTACCTGCGTCTGGGAGTTTGACGCCGGCTCAGGCGGTGCAGCACCGCGCACCCGAGCGCTCAGGAGCGGAGCCTGCCCCGACCTGCCCTCGCCTGCTGCCTGGGCATCAGGGGTCCCGGCAGCGTCTCCGTCACGTTCGCTGATCGCACTCTCGGCGAGTGCCTGCTCCAGGAGTGCGTCATCGGGATCCTCCGGCTCGATCGGCACATTGACGCGTCCGCGCGACGCACGCCGGCGCAGCACGGGCGCTGAATCGGGGGCGTTCGAGATGGTGGAGGCCGGCATGTCGGGGGCGGTGAACGGCACCGGGGACCACGAATCGACCACATTGCCGACGATGATGTCGGGATCCTTGTCGCGCTTCGCCGCTGCCATCTTGAAGGCGGGGGCTCGCACCGCCTTGCTCACCTCGGATCGGGTCGGCAGGAATGGCGTGGCGAGGGACGGCATAGCGGGCCCAGTTTCGACCGGGGCGCCTACCGCACGCTGCTCGACCGGCTTCAGGGCCGGACTTTGCTTGGCGGACGCAGCAAGACGACGGGGCAGCGGCAGCGGGGGCAGCGCGTTCGGTGCAGGAGCCTCATCGAGTTCATCCGGTTCGCCCTCACCTCGCTCCCGATGAACGAGCGCCTCGCGTTGCTTGCGGGAAACCGTCCGATTCGGGCGACGGCGAGCCCGAGCAGTGATCAAGCCCAGTGGGCCATCCTCCACCCCGTGGGTCAATGGCTCATTCGTGACCGCTGTCGGTCGATGCGTGACGAGAAAGTCACCGATCGGACGCTGGAGACGAGCCATCGATCCAAACGTCTGGCGCAGCGGCGGGAGCATCATGAAATCGCCGCGCTGCTCTCCCATGGTTGCCGTCGTCCGGTCACGCTCTGCGGTCTCAGCAGGCATCTCCCCCGCGGTGGGCGCAACGAGCAAGAGGTCGCGTAGACGGTCGATCACACCCACCCGCTCGCCCTCCCATCAGGCTTGGTTGAAAGTCGACACCATGCGTGCCATGCGCTGGCGCACCTCGTGCGTCATGTCGAGAAGGTCATCCAGCGACCAGTGCAGGTAGTAGGCCAGAAACCCGATCTCCTCCCAGAGGCGATCGGTTCCGACCGTCGCTATTCCCCCAGCGCACCACCACCGCCTACATCGACCATGACGGTCTCGCCGCAATGCGGGCAGATGACCTCGGCCATCGTCGTGCCTTCAGTGTTGATTCGACGGTAGAGATCCTGCAGAAACGCGAGATCGGTCGCCCACATGCCCCCGATCACCTGATCGTCGACGACCGGCAGCGTGCCGAGTCGAGTCACGACCCGGGCCAGGAGGACGAGGGTCATGAACGCCTCGTGCTCCTTGACCTTCGGATCAAGAAGCGGCATGAGTTCATCACGTGCGGTCGCGAGCCGCATCGTGCCCTCACGGTGCACGATCCCTTCACGATCGACGTAGCCCCTCGGGAGCACGAATTCGAACGTCGTCTGCAGTGAGGTCATCTCCTGGGCCGATGGTCGTTCACTGCACAGGTCATCCGATGGTCATGTCGGTGAACGTCATGGTCAGC
The DNA here is from genome assembly GCA_943328365.2 of Bifidobacterium breve. Taxonomy (GTDB): domain Bacteria; phylum Actinomycetota; class Actinomycetes; order S36-B12; family S36-B12; genus WLND01. The sequence goes on from CALPZT020000050.1 coordinate 7,884, forward strand.
GTCATGTTGATGCCCTGAGCTTCGCCGGCCTTGAGCGCTCCGTAGGAGACCCCGGTGACCATGACGTTCTGGAACTCCACGGTCTGCACCGGTGCGCCATACGTGTCGAGATACGCGAGTTGGGCCGTCTTGCGAGCACCCTTGAAATCGCCGCCGAGCCCGGCCATGAACCACTGGGTGACTGCGGTATCGCCAGAGGCGAGGACGGTCACCTGAAGGGTGCCCGACTGGCGTGGGCCGAGCATCTGCTGGATGACGTACTGGCCGCCCGGAGTCATCGACTTCGTCTCGATGGTCGAGGTCTGCTGCTGAATGTTGTTGACCTCGACGACATTGGGGATGTTCTCCCCGTCGATGGAGAACTGGAACGAGTACGAGGTGAGGACTTCACCGTCCGAAAGTGCCATGGTCTAACTCCC
>CALPZT020000051.1 GCA_943328365.2 Bifidobacterium breve
AGGGCAAATGAGCATGCCGCCCCCGTAGCTCGAGCCGTTGCCGATCGCGATGAGTGTCGCCGGTCCGTCCATGCGCTCACCATCGACGGTTACCACGTACTCATAGGTCCGGAACGAGCGCATCTCGGCAAGCAGCGCCAGTACGTATCGAGTCGTGCCGTTGAATCGCCGGGTTCGGTTCGCGCGCTCGTTCACCGCGGAGTCCAGGCCGGTCGAGGTGACGCCGAGCGACCATACGTGCCGCGATCCGTGCTCAAGGCGGGTGAGGTCAATCGCTCGGAAGCGACCGGCCAGAGCCGAACGCGCAATGACCCGCGCCAGCTGGTCGTGACCCTTGCGGGCGATGCCCAACGAGCGAGCGACATCATTGCCTGTCCCTGCCGGGATGATCCCCATTGCGGTCGAATGAGACGCTGCCCCCTGCAAGACGAGATGAACAGTGCCATCCCCTCCGCAGGCAACGATGCCCGTCGGAGCCGATTCGACGGCTGCGGCAACGCTCTCGCGCATCGCGTCGATGCCCTCCGGAACAACGAGGTCGACGACGACGCCTTCACTCAACATCGCGTCGCGTGCGCGCTCGGCGATGGCCCGAGCCCGACCGCCACCTGATGTCGGGTTGGCGACCAGCACCAACCGGGGCCCGCTCATGACCAGACCCTAGGGCCAATGAATCGAGAAAACTCCGGGTCATGAGGATCCGTGCGTCATCGGTGTCGTAATCCAGTGCCTTCCCTCGCCTACAATCGGCAATCGTGCGGACCGGGGAGCGACCATGAGCAGCGAAACCACCCTTGCAGTGCTCCTTCGACAGCACACCTTGATCGTCGTTGAGGTCGAAGAAGGAGGCCTCGGCGCAGCGCTTGGCGTGCTGCCCGGCGATCGCATTCTCGAGGTACAGGGCTGGCGAGTCCGCGCATCAGCCGATATCCGCCGGATCCTCGACTCGCTCCCCCGCAACGGTTCGCTCTCGGTTCAGGTGAGGAGGGCAGGAGGCTATTCGATCCTCGGCCCGATCACGCTGGCCGAGGAGCCCGACAACCCACCCCACGTCGATTCGTCCGCCCGGCCAGAGCCGCCAGTGAGCAAACCTCGAGACCTGGGCCGCGGCGACACAAAAGCCAGCCCAATGCAGACGCCGGCAGGCGACGACACTCCGCTACTGCTCGTGACGTCGGAGTCCATTGCGGGCTATGTCGTGACCGAAGTCAAGGGCCTTGTCTCATGCGTGCGACCGGTCCCCCGTCGCGCAGTGTCGGCAGCGGCGGGGCTGGAAAGCGCTGTCGCCTCAGCGACGGAGGGTCTGCGGCAGTCCGCACAGGCGGCTGGCGCGAATGCCATTATCGCCGTGCGCGTCGGCAATCAAGGGGAGGACCCAATGCCGGCGCCAGCAGGTGCGCAGCCGGAGGCCCTCATCATGACCGGTACAGCGGTCGTGGTCGTCGCCGCGGTGAATTCACTCCCCTGAGGGGTGCGAGACTTCGCCTATGCCCACACCCCTGACTCGCCGGTGGCTTCTTGGTGCTGGCACGCTCGGCGCTGCGGCAATGGCGACCGGCGTCGCTTCGGCCTCGCCCCGTCCGTACGTGCGATCAGCCCGCGCGCTGACACCATCGCCCATCGCGTCGCTCGTCACCCGCTGGGATACCGACCCATGGTCGAGGGGCGCCTACTCAGCCCTTCCCATCGGCACCACCGCAGCGGTTCGCGAGACCATCGCTGAGGCGCTCATCGCTGATCGCATTGTCATTGCCGGCGAGTACACCGATCCTTCATTTCCTGCCACGGTGCAGGGGGCACTCCGTTCGGGCAAGCGAGCTGCGCAAGCCCTCGTCGACGAGGATCGTGGGCCCCTGGTCATCGTCATCGGTGCTGGCATCGCAGGACTGTCCGCCGCTCGCGACCTCACCGCTGCCGGAGCCACTGTCATCGTGCTCGAGGCGCGCGACCGAGTCGGCGGGCGCGTGCACACGAACACCTCGTGGGGCATACCGGTCGAGATGGGCGCGGCGTGGGTGCATGCCCTGAAGGGCAACCCGATCGTGCCGCTCACCCAGCAGGCCGGCCTCACCCTCGTTCCCTGCAACTACGAAAGTGAAGTCATTCGCGACACGATGACGGCACGTCCTTCGCCCGCCGGCGATCGAGCAAGTGCGCAGGTCGATCGACTGTCGGACCGACTCGCAGAATCGTGGCCGCCAGCCAGCACCTCGGTCGCCACCTGGATGCGGCAGCGCGGCCTGCCGAGCAATCGATTTACCTCGTGGGCAGTCGAGACGAGCATCGTCCAGGAGTACGGACTCGACGCATCCGCTCTCGGCTCGCGTGCCCTTTCGGAAGGCGGCGAATTCCTGGGAGGCGACGCATTCGTCGCCGGCGGATACGCGGGTATCGCAAGCGTTCTCGCGCAGGGCCTCGACATACGATTGAACGCTTCCGCGGCACAGGTTTCCGCGAACGGGTCGAGCGGAGTCACGGTCACCCTGCAGTCGGGCGCAACGCTGACGGCTGATGCGGCTGTCATTGCCGTGCCGGTCGCTCTCGTTCAAGCAGCACTGCCACGCATCACCCCGATGCCGGCAAATGTCCGGGCGGCGATCGGTCGACTGCGTACCGGCGATCTCGAGAAGGTGATCCTGCGCTACGACGAGCAGTGGTGGGGTCGTGAGCGAATCATCGGCATCATCGGGGGTGGAGTGCCAGGGCAATCGGCCGAATCAGCGCTGCGCTGGACCGAGGTCTTCAATGTGACCGATGTCGTCGGCGCTCCGGCGCTCGTTGCCTTCTCGGGGGGATCGGCTGCCCTCCGCCGTCCGGCTACTGATGCTGGGTGCGTGAGCGAGGCGGTCGCCATGCTTCAGGCGGCCTACGGCTAGGTAGGTGGCGCTCCCCGACTGTCGGGTCACAGGAATGACGTATACCCCTACGGGTATACTGAACCGTACGCAGCGACTCGCTGCCCGACGAATGGATGAGCCATGTGCCGTCAGGCAACCTGCAAGGCGTGCAAGAAGACGACGTGGGCGGGGTGCGGCCAGCACGTCCAGCAGGTGATGAAGGGCGTGCCCAAGTCGGCGCGCTGCACATGCACTGCGGCTGAGAAGGCTGCCGCCGCGAAGAGCGGTTCGTTCTTCTCCCGACTCTTCGGCTGACCCTGCAGTGCACTTCACGTAAGCGTGCGCCCGGAGGGACTCGAACCCCCAACCGTCTGATCCGAAGTCAGGAGCTCTATCCATTGAGCTACGGACGCAATTGAACAAGACCACGCTACCTGACACGCACTGCGGTCCACCGCTCAGGGAGTGGGGTGGACATCCGCTCGCGCCCGGTCGAATAGGTGCACCATGGCGTCCGCCCAGAGCTCCGCGACCGTCTCTCGCTGCTGACGAGTCAGGCCGGGGCCACCGATAGCGGTGATTCCCAGCGGCAGCGCTTGGGAGATGAGCGAGAGTCCCACCGCTGTATCGGCAGGCAACCCAGGCTCGATCTCCCGGAGGCGATCGGCGAATCCTTGGATCAAGGCCTGCCTTGCACCCTCAATTCGCTCTGCTACGTAGGGGTTCATTCGCGTCTGGACGAGGGCCTCGAGGCGAGCCCAGCGCACATCGGCCCGACGTGGGCTCAGGACTGCGAGGACAAGATCTCGGATTCGATCTCGCGTTGGCCCGGGCGCCTTGAGCGCGGTGAACAGGCGATCGAAGTCGGACTGGGCGACACCCTTGAAGAGGTGTCCGTACGCCTCAGCGACCAACTCATCCTTGCCCCCTTCGGGGAAGTGCCGATACACGAGCGTGTGGGAGACGCCGACGGTCTCGGCGATCTCCTTGATCTGTACGTCCTGACCACGGCTCAGGACCGCAGCCGTGGCCTCGATGAGTGCCTGCCGCCCGTCACCGCGCTTGATCGTCACCCTCCGACAATACTCCGATTGGAGTACCTATGTGACTTCATGTCACAACCGAGATCACCCACAGCAGGGGGTGATTCAACGCTGGATTGGACGATTAAGTGACGCTGTGTTACTTTTATGTGACACAGCGTAACTTTGGCTCGATAGGCGGGCCGGAGAACAACAAGGAGAGTCGTCGTGAATCGAATGCGAGTCAAGGTTGCGAGCAGCGTCGCTGCAGCCGCCGTAACGGTCGGTGTCATCGCGATAGCAGCGCCTTCCATAGCGTCCGCGGCAGCAAGTGACGTCAACATCGACTGGACGATCACCCAGGACTGGGGAACCGGTTACCAAGGATCAGTGCGCGTCACCAACAACTCCGGCCGCGCGATCGACCCCTGGTCAGTCACCGTCCCCTACGCAAACGGCATCTCCTCCGCATGGGACGCCACTGCGGCACCCACGGCTGACGGCTATCGGTTCTCCGGCCCTACGTGGAGCACCGCTCTGGCATCGGGCTCATCAGCGACATTCGGATTCGTCGGCTCGCCACGCGGCGGGGCCCTCGTGCCAGGCTCCTGCAGCATCGCAGGCGGAACCTGTTCGATCGGCGGTGCCGCACCAGCCCCCACGGTCACGGTAACGCCCACTGCGACCCCCGCTCCTGTCGTCTCGCCGACTCCTACCGCCGCTCCTGCCGCAAGTGCGAGCGCCTCAGCATCGTCAACCCCGATTCCGGTCACGGGTGCTGCCATGACGGTCGCGGTGAAGGTCACCTCGGACTGGGGCACCGGACGCAACGTCGACCTCACCATCACGAACACTGGTTCCACCGCGATAAACGCGTGGTCAGTGTCGATGCCGTGGTCCGGCACCAGCGTGAGCATGTGGAACGCGACGGCGAAGCTCGCCGGCGGCGTCCTCACCGCGACGAACACCTCATGGAATGGCTCCCTCGCGCCCGGCGCGTCGGCAACAGTCGGCATGACCGACACCGGTTCGTACCGGGCGCCCACGACCTGCACGTCCACTGCCGGATCATGCGTCATAGCGGGCAGCACGACCGTGACCCCGGTGCCCACGGCGACCCCCACCGCCTCGCCAACTGCGAGCTCGACTGCCTCCTATGAGCCGAAAGCTGGCGCCTACGTCGGCAACAAGAAGCTCATCGCCTACTACCCGGCGTGGGCAACATATGCCCGAGGCTTCCAGGTTTCCGATATCCCCGGGCAGAAACTCACCCACATCAACTACGCCTTCGCGAATATCCAAAACGGCCGGTGCGTGCTCGGAGATTCGTACGCCGACATCGACAAGGCCTTCGCCGGCGACACCTGGGATCAGGGCGCCCTTCGCGGCAACTTCGGCCAGTTGCGCAAGCTCAAGGCCGCCAACCCCAGCCTCCAGACGATGATCTCCATCGGCGGCTGGACCTGGAGCGAAAACTTTGCGACGGCTGCTGCATCTGACGCCTCGCGCAAGGCCTTCGCCTCGTCATGCGTGACCTTCATGAAGCAGTACGGCTTCGACGGCATCGACATCGACTGGGAGTACCCGGTCTCCGGGGGCCTGAACGCGGGCACCCCCGCGGACAAGCAGAACTACACGGCACTGCTCAAGGAGTTCCGCACCGAGTTGAACGCCGAAGAGGCGAAGGACAGCCGCAGCTACTCACTGAGCATCGCAGCACCCGCCGGCCCTTCGATCATCCCGAACCTCGAGTCGGCGAAGATCGGCGGCGTTCTCGACTGGATGAACCTCATGTCCTATGACTTCCATGGCTCATGGGATCCGATCACCGGGCACAACGCGCCGATGACCGTCGGCCCGAAGGACTCGGCTGCAGGGTTCAGCATCACCGACGCGGTCGACTCCTACCTCAAGGCTGGCTTCCCCGCAGCAAAGCTCGTCCTCGGCGTCCCGTTCTACGGGCGAGGCTGGGAGAACGTCGGACCAAACGGCAGCGGCCTCTACCAGCCCGGCACAGCCGCGTCGGTCGGGACCTGGGAGAAGGGCGTCTTCGACTACTCCGATATCAAGTCGAACTACCTCCCGAGCATGACCCGCTCATGGGACGCGAGTGCTCAGGTGCCGTACCTGTACGACTCTGCGCGCCGACTGTGGATCAGCTACGACGATGCCCAGTCGATGAAGATCAAGGCCGACTACATCAAGGCAAAGGGCCTCGGCGGCGCGATGATCTGGGAGATCACCGGCGACCGAACCCAGGAGTTGCTCGACACCCTGGTGAGCAACCTCTGACACGCATTGCAGATCCCGTGTCCCCTCCCCCAACAGGTGGAGGGGACACGGCCGCTTCGGACGGGTTGCCCAGCGGCCAGCTCAGGCTTGGCGCCGGTGCCGTGATCGAGTCATGACTGAACCGCAGAATCGACCGGCGCCCGAACACATCGCTGGGCGCGAAGCGAGGATGGCCCCTGAGCCTGGCAACCTCAGGAGAGGAGAACCGGGATGCTCTCGAATCCGCGGATCACATGCGAGGGGTAGCGCACCGGTGCGCCATCGAGGTCGAATGATGGGTGCCTCGACAGGAGGCACCCCATGCCGATGCGGGTCTCCATTCGCGCGAGCGGCATGCCGAGGCAGAAGTGCACGCCCTCGCCGAAGGCCAGATTCCGTGCGCTATCGCGATCGAGCACGAGTTCGTCGGCACGTGCGTACTCGCGGGGATCACGATTGGCCGAGGCGAACAGGACGAGCACGCGCGAACCGGTGGGCAGCTCCTGGCCGTGCATGGTCACGGGACGGGTCGTCACGCGCGCCAGCCACTGCCCGGGCGCATCGAAGCGGAGGAACTCCTCGATTGCTGGTGCCCGGAACTGCCCGTCATCGTCGAGGAGTGCGCTCGAAGCGACCTCGTCGGTTGCCACGGCGTGGGCGATGTTGCCCATGAGGCTCGAGGTCGTCTCCATTCCGGCGGCGATGAGCAGCAGGGTGAGGCCCTGGATCTCGCTCTCCTTCATCAGGCCAGCTTCGATGCCAGTCGCCATGTCGCTGAAGACGTCGTCGGTCATCCCTTCGACACGACGACGGCGTACCTGTTCGACGAAGTAGTCAACGAGCTCCTCGCGCAGCGCGGCGGCAGAAGCAGACGGACCCGCCTCACCGGCCGGACGCCGGAGCATTTCCAGCCCCGCTGTCGCAGCCCAGTCGTGGTCTGCCTGCGGGACACCGAGAAGCTGGAGGATCGTGAGGATCGGCAGGCGCTGGGTGAACTCCTGCCCAAGGTCGATCCGCGGCCGGCCCTCGAATCCGTCGATGAGCCGCCCGGCAGTTTCACGGATGAGCGGTCCGTACTCCTTGATGCGCCGGCTCTGGAACCGAGGTGCCAGGACCTTGCGCAGGACGTCATGATGCGGGGGGTCGAGCTCCTGAATGCTGCCCTCGCCAAAGAATTGGACGTATTCGCCGATCTCGACACCCTGGGCGCTGGAGAACGTCTCCCAGTCGCGCAGCGCATCTCGCACGTCCTGATACCGGGAAAGCGCCCACACTCCGTGCGCCTCGATGAAGTAGAGGGGGAACTCCTCCCGGAGCCGGGCGTATGCGGGATACGGATCCTCGTGGGACTGATGCGACAGCGGGTCGTAGACGTCAATCGAATTCACGCCGCCAGTATTGCCGATCCTCGCCGCAAAAACAGGGACGGAGTTCAGACACTCACGACAACGACGCCGGTCATGCCTTCAAGCGCAGCGAAGTCGTTGTCCTGGGTGATGACCGGCAAGCCGTGCAGCTCGGCAAGCGTCACCACGGAGGTAGCCGATTCTTGGGGCAGGAGCTCCACAGCAAGCGGCCTACCCGACTCAGAGGCGATAAAGACGCTGGTGTCGAGTAAGCCGCGGGAGGCCATCAACTGTCTCCAAGGTCGTCGGTCGTCTCGCCAGCTAGGCGGGCAAGGTCGTCTCGCAGGCCGTGATCAGCCTGGGCCGACGAGAGCCGGCGCAGCAATTCTGTCCGCGCCAACCACGCCATTCTCTCGACGCCGATCGGCACCACCCTGGCCACCGGCTGGCGGTTCACCGTAATCACGATGTCTTCACCTGCCTGCACCCGCGAGAGCACGCCGGCTGTGTCATTGCGTAGATCCCGGGAGGCGACCTCTGTCATGCGACGAATGTAGCATCACTGTCGCATCTTGCATTTCGCGAGCTGAATGCCCAGATGCCCGCATGCGATCTCGCCGGCGTGACATTCCGCTCCGTAGTGCCTCAAGTCAAATTGCCCGCGAAACCTGATCGGTGCCTCAATTAAGAATGCCCGCGAAAACGGGGTCGGTTCAGCTGGC
>CALPZT020000052.1 GCA_943328365.2 Bifidobacterium breve
CGACCCGCACTCGCAGGTGAGCTGGCATGAATCAGCCAGCCGGGAGGGTGAACGAGCGACGCCCGCCGCCGCCACGTCCTCCGCCATCACCGCGTCCGCCTCCATCGCCGCCCTGCGGTCGCTGTACCTGCTGTGGCACGGGTGCCGGAGCTGCCGTGGGAGCGACGGACGCAGGTGCGCTCGCGGCCGGCGTCGGCGAGGAGCTTGATGGCGCACTGTTGGTGGGGGTGGGGCTCGTCGACGCGGGCGTGGTTGGCGCAGCGCTGGTCTGAAAAGCGCTGGTCGGAGAAGCGGTCGTCGGAGCAGGGGTGGCTGGCCCCCGTCGTCCGTCACCGCGGTTGCCACCCGGCACCCGAGCCGACGAGGTCGGCGATGCGGTGGGTGACGCAGAGCCGCTCGGGCGCCTTTCGGTGTCAGCAGTCGGCCGGGCGACAGGCGCAGCGGCCGGCGCGGCTGCAGGTGCTGCCGCTGCGGCGGTGGTCGGCGAGGGAGAGGGAGTGGGGGTCGCTGTGGCGGTCGGAGTCGGGGTCGGCACCGGCTCCGGCGGCTCGGCGGGCGCGAGCACGGAGTCGCTGCCGTCGAGGTCGATGGTCGGCTCGCCGGGGGCTGCCTTCACCGTCCAGTCGAAGGCGATCCCGCTTTTCACGTCGACGTAGCCGACGACGACAGAGCCGTCCGATCGCTTAACCGTGATGGCCCACGCGGTGAACCCGCTTCGGGTCTTCTTCTTGATCGAGAGCACTTTGCCGGGCACGGCCGTGAGCACCGTTGCGCGGGCCTGCTTCACCGGGGTGACCGATTTGGCCGCCTGGGCCGAGGACAGGAAGAGCATCGAGCCCGCTGCCACGGCGGCGATCGAGCCGGTTGCGATGATCCGTCGTGTGTTGCGCTTCATGATGTCCTTCGCGTGAGTCAGGCGGCGAATCTCGTCCGTCCTTCTTGCGTATCGGACGGTAGGGGCGAACTTACCGTGATGGGTTCACGTTTCGTCAGGGTCGTGTAAGGCTTGAATGCGGACGAATCTGCCGGCCCCTTGAGGAGGCGAGCGGGTGCGACCAAGCGCCTCCGTACCTCGCAACTTTGGTGGCACCAGGGCGGAGACCCCTACAGTTGTTGCTGATTATTGGTACTTGTAATTATCTACCGACTATTCGTAACATGGGCGCGTGGAATCGGAAACTGCGCTGGCACTGCGGCTGGCCCATGAACGCGGGCTGCTGCGGAGTCGGGAGGCCGTGGCGGCCGGGGTGAGTCGTACTGCCCTGTCGCGCCTTGCCGCACGGGGTGACCTCATGTGGGTGAGTCGAGGTGTCTATCAACTTCCGCAACGCCCGCAAGCAGACCCGATCGCCATCCTTTGCGCGAGTCATCCCAGTCTGGTGATCTGCCTAACATCTGCCCTCGCGATGCACGGTCTCACAACCCAATCGCCGCGGCAGGTGTGGATTGCCCTTGGCAACAAGGCTGCTGTTCCCCGGCTCGAGTACCCGCCGATGCACGTTGTGCGCATGATGGCCGCGAACCTGAGCGAAGGCGTGCAGGAGACGATCGTCGACGGTGTCTCCGTGCGAGTGACCTCACCCGCACGTACGGTGGCCGACTGCTTCAAGTTCCGAAGTCGTGTCGGGCTCGACGTGGCAATCGAAGGGCTGCGCTCTGCATGGGATTCGCGTGCCGTCATGATGGACGAACTGTGGCAGGCCGCTGAGCAGACGCGGATGACCAACGTGATGCGCCCCTATCTGGAATCACTCGTATGACCGCTGCGAACCTGCATGCTTCCATTCGCGCTCGGTTGCGCAATCTTGCGGAACGCGACCGGCTTGCCTTCGGCGCCATCCTCACCAGATATGCACTTGAGCGCATGCTCTATCGCATCAGCATCGGAGATCACCGACACGAATTCCTGCTGAAGGGCGCGCTGCTATTCGACGTGTGGTTTGACACGCCCTCTCGGCCAACGAGGGACATTGACCTCCTTGGATCTGGGTCGGCAGACGCCGAACGAATAGCCGATGTGTTTCGGGCCGCATGTGTGAGCAACGTCCCTGACGGAATCACATTCGACCCGATTACTGTCGCCACCACCGAGATCCGCAAAGTCGCGGACTACCCCGGAATTCGCGCGACCATGCGGGGTGAACTCGACGGTGCACAGATCCACGTCCAAGTCGACATTGGATTTGGGGATGCTGTCACGCCCGGGCCGATACCGGTGACGTTCCCGGTCCTGCTCGACGACATGGCACCGCCACTCCTTGGCGCCTATCCCAAGGCGACAGTCATCGCAGAAAAGCTCGAAGCCATAGTCCAACTCGGACGAGTCAACTCTCGACTCAAGGACTACTTCGACCTGTGGGTCTTGCTCACATCCCCGGACACCGACCGCACGGACATAGCCCCAGCTATCTCAGCGACATTCGCTCGTCGGGGTACCGCCATTCCACGAGCGACGCCGGCAGGACTGAGCGAGGAATTCGCCGAAGACCCAAGAGTCGTCGCACAGTGGCGCTCGTTCGTGACGCGTAATCAGCTCGCGGCTCCCGACCTCGCGGACGCCATAACTCAACTACGTGACCTGGTCATGCCCATTTTCGCCGATGCACGTGAGGCGGACCCCAGCCAGCCGGGGAATTCGGATCGACTCACGATGACGTGAAAGCGGGCGATGGCGGTGCAATCATGCAGCCCCAATGGAGCTTGAGTTCAAGAAGTCAGCTGAGCAGGCGCCCGAGGTGCCCGACGTCATCGGCGGTGGCCACCGCCCCAGCCCCCTCGAGCTCAGCCCTGCTCCCATACCCCCACAGCACGCCGATCGCCGGGATGCCGAACTGCGCCGCCCCCAAGACGTCGTGCTGGCGATCTCCGACAATGGTGATGCTGCCCGCTGATGTGTCGGTGCCGAGGGCATTGAGCTCCTCGAGGGTGTGGGCGATGACCTCGGCCTTCGAATTGCGCTCGCCATTGAGGCTCGCCCCGCCGATGAACGTGAAGTGCTGCGCGAGGCCGAAGTGCTCGAGGATGCGGGTGGCCGAGACGGTCGGCTTCGACGTGCTGGTCGCCAGGATGACGCCGGCGCTGTTGAGCTGGGTCAGCAGTGCCGGAATGCCGGGGTAGACCTCGTTCTCGAACAGGCCGATGTCGTGATACCTCACTCGGTAGTGGGCGATCGCGGCGTCGATGCCAGCCTCGTCCATCCCGAAATACCCGCCGAAGGTGTCCTTGAGCGGAGGGCCGAGGAAGGTCGCGATCGTGGCATCGTCAGGGTGCTCGATGCCCATCTCGTCGAGTGCGTAAAGCAGGCTGTTGACGATGCCGGGTGCTGCGTCGGTGAGCGTGCCATCAAGGTCGAAGAGGACGAGTCGCTGCACGCGGTCATCCTGCCACGCATCTGCGGCGAGCCCCCCGCCGCGATCGGGTGTCTGTGGCAGGCTTCACGCGTGAGCAGCGAGACCGTTCCGGGGCGAGCCCCCGAGGTCGTGGCGCATCGCGGGGCCAATGAGGACGAGCCCGAGCACAGCCTCGCCTCCTACCTGCAGGCGGTCGAGGATCGCGCGGACGCAGTCGAATGCGATGTGCGGCTCACCGCTGACGGCACGCTCGTCTGCGTGCATGACCGGCGGATCGACCGCACGTCGTCTGGCCAGGGATCGGTGTCGGCCCTCACGCTCGGCGAGCTGCTGCGTCACGACTTCAGCCGGCCCGGGCTCAGCTGGCGCGACTACGAGTCGCCTGCGCCGGACGAGACGCGCACGAACGTCCTCACCCTTCGCACGATGCTCGCGACCCTCCTCGACGCATCCCCGACCATCAAATTTGCGATCGAGACGAAGCACCCGACGCGATTCGGGAAGTATGTTGAGGAGGAGCTCGTCGACACCCTCGAGTATTTCGGCCTCGCACGACGGGGCGCGGCGAACCATTCGGCCGATTCACGGGTGCGCCTCATGTCGTTCAGTGCCCGGGCGCTGCGCCGCATTCACCGATCTGCCCCCGGAGTCCCGACCGTCATGCTCATGGAGTCGGTGCCCAAGGGGCACCGCGATGGATCGCTCCCCGCGAATGTCGGCATCGCCGGGGTGTCGGTCGAGTGGGTGCGGGCCAATCCCGGCTACGTCGCCTCGGTGCATTCGATGGGAGGCGCTGTCCATGTCTGGACGGTTGACGTCCCCGCCGATGTCGCGTTCCTCGCATCGCTCGGGGTCGATGCGATCATCAGCAACCGGCCGCTCATGGTGAGGTCGGTACTCGAGGCGGCTTTGCGCTAGGCCGCCATGAGCTTTGCGCTAGGCCGCGATGAGCTTGGCCATGCGCGAGATCGAGGTCTGGAACCCCTGACGCGCCGCCGCGGCGACGGGCTTGGCAAGGAACTGCGGCATGTACGGGACGAGTACGTCTTCGACCCACTCCAGGCGCGACGTCTGATCGCCCGTCGAGCTGACCTTGAGGTGGACATCGCCGGTGAGGACCGGCCCGAACTTCGTGACGCGAACGGTCATCGCGTCAGCGTCGAGGGAATCGACTCGCATGCGATCGGGCAGGGCGGCGGGCCAGATGCCGGAGGTGGCGATGAACTCGGTGCCCGGACCGCCATCGCCCTTGAGGATCTCGACCCGGGTCAGGGGAACCCACTTGGCGTGGCCCTGCCAGTCGATCAGCTCGTCGAAGACCGCCCGCGCTGGGAGGGGCAGGTCTCGGGTGACCGTGAACTTGACGGTTGCCACGCATGGGCCTTTCGCTGGGGCTGGATGGTGGGGTGGGTCGAGGCACAGGACGGACGAAGGCGTCGACGCTTTACATCTCAGACTACCGTGAATGGGCTGCGGAGCCCGATCTCAGCCAGCGACACACGCGTCATCGCAGCTGTTCGGCCGGGGGCGGCCCGACGTGAGTGGTCAGGGTCCAAGCAGAGCAAGGGGCACTACCGCGATGCCGTCCTTGCGGCGGTAGGCGTCTGTTCCAGTGTTCACCACGACTGCATCGAGAAGTTTGTCTCCGAGCTTGTCTTTGAGCCAGGCGAGGTGTTCAACATGGGCTGGCCGGACGGTACTGCCCAGTTTCGCTTCAATGGCAACGACCTTGCCGCCCGGCCCGATCACGATGAAGTCCACCTCGTGATCGCCGCTCCACGTGCGTAGATGCCTCAGCGGCACGGCATTCGCGTCACAGAAGACAGACAGGCTCAACGCCACGAGCGACTCGAACAGGGCACCGAGGTACGTGCCGTCCGCTGGTCTGGCACTGGGCCCATCACCTTCGAGTAGCCGGTCTCGGGGGACCCCCACGAGCCTGGCAGCCAAGGCGGGGTCTGCCAAGAACCGCTTGGGAGACTGCCCAAGCCTGGAGAGGTGGTCGTAGCCAGGCAACCAGGCCGGCACCTCGTCGAGTATGCGAAGGCGGAAGAGGGCCTCGGAGTAGCGACTCGTGGCCCTCTTGCCGGCCTTCTCGCCCTCGCCTGCGGTCGCCGCATCTCGAAGTTTGTCCCACGATGCCGTGGTAGCGACGGTGGCTGCGTATGCCCGCAGCCACCTCATGAGTGTCTCCGGTTGACGCACGACGACTCCGGCTTCCTTCATGTCAACATTGACGAGCCGTTCGAGGTAGGTGTCGAGTTGCTTGTTGAGGGTTCGCGATGAAAGGTCTTGAAACCCTGGAAAGCCCGAGCGGAGGATGAGGTCGGTGTAGTCCTCGAGCGTGAAGTCGCTCCTGCCCTCAAGAACCGGGCTGCTTCCGGAAAGAAGAGTGTTGAGGCTCACTGTCGGACCGCAGACCAGCCGCTCGGGGAGGGTCAACGGACGCATCCTGAGTGAGGGGATGCGGCCTGCTCCGGAGTGGGTGTCGTCCAGGGGCGCGGAGCCCGTCAGGAGGAACCGCGATGGAGTCTTGTCCTCGTCTACTGAGTCCTTGACGGCCTCCCAGACCTCCGGTAGCCGCTGCCACTCGTCGAAGAGGACGGGGGCAGGCTTGTGCAGGAGAGTCTCCAACTGGGCGTCGGCCAACTGGAGTTCTCGCTCACGGTTCAGCCTGACAACGGTCTGTGCTCGCCGCTTGGCCGTCTCAGTCTTGCCGACTGCCTTGGGGCCGTCCAAGAGCAGGGCGGGAAGCTCTGCCAAGAGGTAGTCCAACTCGTCGTCAACGATGCGCCTGCGGTAACTGCCGAGGAAACTCCCGGTGTCTGCCATGATCCTCATGGTCCTGAATCCTTCCACAAACGCGTCCATTACGCAGCGTTCTACGCATCCATTACGCAGCGTTCTACGCATCCATTACGCAGCGTTCTACGCATCCATTACGCAGGCAGAAATTCGCTCCGCCAGGACGGGGATGCGATTCCTCCCGTCAGGAATTTCGACACCGCCTGACACGCCTTGGTTGCCCTGCTTGTTGGTGGGATCTTCATCGACCGGCATTTGCAGGGGGCCGCGACGGGAGGCGACTAGGGTTTTGGCCCATGGGCAAGCGAGCAGCACGGTCAGCGAATGCGTCGGCACCGATCGACACCGGAGCAGAGGTGCCGGTCGTCGGGCTGCGCGAGCCGTGCCCCTGCGGCTCGGGCCGCCGCTACAAGGCCTGCCACGGCAAGGAGTCTGCGAGCGCGAGCGCTGGGTCGTCTCGTCCGTTCGAGGGTTTTGCGTCGGAGTGCGATCTCGTCGCGCTCCGCGAGCTCGTTCCGTCCGCGACCGCACCGCTCGCCATGAAGGACGGACGCACCGTGACCCTCGCGACCGTCCTGCCGATGGCTTGGCCGGCACTCGTTCGTCAGGACGGCGAGATCATGCTCGGACTCCAGGTGAACACCGGCACCGGCGATGCCTCGCGCGACCTCGGCTCGGCGCTCGAACTCGCCCTCACGACCGAGCCGGGCAACCCGGTTCCGCCGGCACGCGATACCTCCGGGGCGCCTCGCCTCCAGGACCTCGTCGATGCATCGGTGCCGCTCGTCATCACCGTCCATGAGGGGTTCGACTTCTGGGTTGAGGCGGCTCAGCAGACCGATGAGGTGAATGCATCCCTCGAGCGCGCGAACTCATACGCCCACCCCACCTCTCGGCTGGGCGCCGTCGAGGCCGCCTACTGGACTCAGATGGGCGAGAAGGAGCACCTGCGCTGGGTCATGCCGCACGAGGAGGAGCTGCTCCTCAATGCGCTGGCCCGCCTGCAGGCTGCCGATGCGACCTCGCTCGGCGAGGGCACCCGGCTCGTCGGCATGTTCCGCGCACAGGGCCTCGTTGCACCGGTATGGGATCTGCCACTCGGATTCGGTGCGGCGGCCTGCGAGCAGCCGGCCGCAGATTTCGCGAAGCGGCTCGCAAAGGCACTCACCGACACAAGCCCGCTGACCGACGCCGAGCGGCGCGCGCGTGCGGGCCTCACCACCCGTCAGGTGACCCTGCGCTAACGGTTCAGCGGTTCAGCGGTTTAGCGGTTTAGCGGTTCAGCCGTTCAGTGGACCCTGCTCGGTCGGCAGGTGGTCGACCGCGAGGCTCGGCCACATTGTCGGGGTCTTCACCCGGCGGTCGCCCGTCCAGGGGGCGGGGGCGGCATCGAGTTGGCGCATGATGGCGTACGCCGGGAACTCGTAGCGTGACCGCGCCTCCTGGAACATTGCCCAGGCCTCGTCCAGGCCGCGCTCAATCGGGAATCCTGAGCGGGTGAGCACGTCGACCGCTCGATCGAAATCCGCCCGTGTGATGTGGAGCGGCTGATCCTCGCCCGCGCTCAGGGCCAGGACTCCGCTCCTGGGCATGCCCGCGGCGCTGTCTTGGGCGGCGGCCTCGTGCACCGCGAGAATCTCCTCCTTCCAGGCCGGAAGGGTCATCGGGTGGCTGAGCGAGGGCTGGCGTCCGCCGAGGAACCTCCCGACGAAGGGGATGCGGGTGCGCCGGGGGTGCTTGGCGAAGAAGTGAATGTAGAGCAGGTTGAACGACTGGGTGCCCTCGAGCAGCAGTCGGTAGGAGTCACGGCGAGGCGGGGTGCTCGTGAGGCTGACATTCAGGGCGGCGGCGTCCATGACCGCGAGCAACGCGACAGTGAAGTGTCGACCGGCGCGCGGGGATCGCACGTGGAGGAGCATCGGGTAGGTCGTATGGGTGAGCCGGGTGCTCGCGGCCCACAGTGTCCACCGGTCGAAGAGCTGATCGAGTTCGCCGAGCGCGCCGCTGAGCGTGCTGCGGGAGAGGAGCTCGGGCCCCCAAGC
>CALPZT020000053.1 GCA_943328365.2 Bifidobacterium breve
CCACGGAGGGGATGAAGGCGCGGGGGATCGCACCGCCGACCACGCTGTCGACGAACTCGAAACCGGCTCCCGCCGGCAACGGCTCGACGGTGATCTCGCAGACCGCGAACTGGCCATGGCCGCCTGACTGCTTGACGACCCGACCCGTACCCGAGGCGGGAGCGGCAAAGGTTTCTCGGAGTGCCAGGCGCACCGGTTCCGCGTCGACGACAACGCCGTACCGGGTGCGCAGGCGGTCGACGACGAGATCGGCGTGCGCCTCACCGAGGCACCAGACGACTGTCTGACCGGTGAACGTGACGTGCTCGAGGCGCAGCGTTGGATCCTCGGCGAGCAGTCGTGCCAAGGCCACGGCGAGCTTGTCATCGTCGCCGGGCGAGTGGGCGGCTATGGCAACGGGGAGCATTGGCTCGGGCATGGCCCAGGGCTCCATGAGCAGGGGGGCGGATGGCGACGACAGGGTGTCTCCGGTCTCGGCGCGCCTGAGCTTGCTCACCGCGACGATGCTCCCTGCGATCGCGTGGTCGAGGGGTTGCTGTTCGGCACCGAGAACCGAGCTCAGCAGCCCGATTCGCTCATCAACGTCGTGATCTGCATGCCCGGTACCGGGCGCGAAATGGCCAGAGACGTGCACGGCGTCGTCCGACCGCAGCGTCCCCGAGAAGACCCGAACAAGCGAGACCCGACCCACATAGGGGTCGCTTGTCGTCTTGATCACCTCGGCGCACAGCGGCCCCTCGGAGTCCGCCACGAGTGGGGAGCGGGGATCGCCGGTGATGGACGTGACGACGGGGACCTCGCGCTCGATCGGGGAAGGAAGCGAGCGTGTGATGGTGCGCAGGAGATAGGACGCCGCATGCGCGCTGGCGATGACCGGATGGAAGTGGCCGCGCGCCACGGCCCGTTCGAGATCGGAGGCCAGGGTCTCGACATCGATCTCCTCGCCAGCGACGAACCGGTCCATGAGGGTTTCATCCTCGGACTCGGTGATGATGCCCTCGATCAACTCATTGCGAGCCCGGTCGATGAGATCGCGGTGCTCGGCCTCGCTCTCGAGCTCCTGCTCGGTCCCCGTCGTCCACTCGTGGATCGAGGTCGTGAGCAGGTCGATGAACCCGACGATGTCCTGGCCCTCGCCGTGGATCGGCAGGATGAGCGGCAGCACGCCTCCGCCCCCGGTGAACACCCGCTGGCAGACGGCGACGGTCTCGTCGAAATCGGCGCGCTCACGGTCGAGCTTCGTCACGACAATCGCGCGGGGGAGCCCGACGGACTCGCACTCATTCCAGAGCTGCTGCGTTCCGGCGTCGACGCCATCGACCGATGACAGGACGAACAGGGCTGCATCGGCCGCACGCAGTCCGGCCCTGACCTCGCCGACGTAATCGGCATATCCGGGGGTGTCGATGAGATTCACGACGACGCCATCCCACTCGAAGGATGCGACGGCAAGGCTCACGGACCGATGCTGGGCGATCGCCGCTGGATCGTGGTCGCAGACGGTGGAGCCGGCCTCGACACTGCCGGGCTTTGAGATGACGCCTGCCGCGGCCAGGAGGTGCTCGACGAGCGTCGTCTTGCCGGATCCGCTCGGGCCCACGAGCACGACGTTGCGAATCCCTGCCGCACTGGACGCCACCGGGGCCGTCCACCTCTTGCCTGCCATGTCGAGCCCCTCTGCGATGACCGCGTAGCCGCCGTCGGCCTCAGCCTCCCGCGCGGGCACCCATCGAGGCAACCGCACGAGCAATCCAAGCCCGTCGCATCGACCGGATAGCATCAGAGACCTCGAGTCCGGCGCGCGGACCCTTCGCTCAGGAGAGCAATGCTCAACAATCCGGCGGCCAGGAAGCTGGCCAGTGGAGTGATCGAACCTCCGGCGCGGCTCCTCCTGCGCCTTCATGTCTCACCCGACGCTGTCACGGTCTTCGGCACGGTCGGAGCGGTTGCCGCGGCGCTCGTGTGCTTCCCGGATGGCAGGTTCGGCCTTGGCGTCCTCCTCATCGCGATCTTCGCGACGAGTGATCTCATCGACGGCACGATGGCACGTATTTCGGGCACGAGCGGACCATGGGGCAACTTCCTCGACGCCACCCTCGATCGCGTGGCCGACGGAGCGATCTTCGGCGGGCTTGTCATGTGGGGTGCGCTCAACGGTGACCCCGTCACCACTGCGGCCGCCACGCTAGCTCTCGTCACCGGGCAGGTGACCTCGTACGCGAAGGCCCGGGCCGAGGCGGTCGGGGCGACCGCGAATGTCGGGATCGCAGAGCGCGCCGAGCGACTCGTCCTCGTCCTCTTGGCTGCGCTGCTCGCCGGATTCGGAGTCCCCTACGTGCTGCCGGCGGCCCTGTGGATCATCGGCGGCCTCGGCATCATCACGATCATCCAGCGGATGGTTGTCGTCCGCCGGCAGTTGCGCCCGTGAGCGCGGTCGCCGACGCTGTCACCGAGTGGGCGTTCGAGGCGGGCTGGAGCATCACCAAGCGGCTGCCGGAGCGCACGTCGCGCCGCACCTTCCAACTCGTTGCCGACCGCATGTGGCGGCGCCGCGGGCCGTCCGTCAGGCAACTCGAGCGCAACCTCGGTCGCATTGATCCGACGTGGAGCGAGAGCGAAATCCGCGATCTGAGCCGCGAGACCCTTCGGGGCTACCTGCGCTACTGGAACGAGGCATTCCGGCTGCCGTCATGGTCGCCCGAGCGCATCCGGGATACCTTCGATCTTGAGAACAAGGCCTGGATGGACGAGGCTGTCCGCACGGGCGCAGGGGCGATCATGGTGCCCGGGCACATGGCGAACTGGGACCACGCCGGTGCCTGGGCTTCGCTTCGCTACGGGGGCATCACGACGGTCGCCGAGCGGCTGAAGCCGGAGGGGCTGTTCGATCAGTTCCTTGCCTACCGCCAGACCCTCGGCATGGAGGTCTTTCCGCTCGGGCATCCCGACCTGGTGCGGGATCTTGCCCGCCGGCTCAATGAGGGTCGCATCGTGGCTCTGCTGGGCGACCGTGATATCGGCCGCAACGGCATCGAAGTCTCGCTCTTCGGCCAGCCGGCCTCCATGCCCGCCGGGCCCGCGATCCTGAGCATCATGACCGGCGCCCCGCTCTACCCGGTGTCGATGTGGTTCGACGGCGAGCGTTGCGACGGGCACATTTACGAGCAGGTGCAGGTGCCGCAGGGAGTCGATCGCACCGAGCAGATTCGGCAGATGACCCAGAAGATCGCCGACTGCTACGAGGACGGCATCCGTCGACGACCGACCTCTTGGCACATGCTCCAGAAGGTCTGGCTCGCCGACCTCGTCCCTCGCACGCCCCCGAATGGTCCTGCCTCATGACGGATTGCTCGCGATGAAGGTCGGAATCGTCTGCCCGTATTCGTGGGACGCCCCGGGTGGCGTGCGGTCGCACGTCGCAGATCTCGCTCTCGCGCTCATGGGCCACGGCCATGAGGTGAGCGTGCTCGCGCCTGTCGACAACGGCACCGACCTTCCGCCCTGGCTGGTGAACGGAGGCAAGCCCGTCGCGGTGCCGTACAACGGCTCGGTGGCGCGGGTGAACTTCGGCTTCGGTGCCGCGAGATCCGTGAGGCGATGGATTCAGGAGGGCGACTTCGATGTCCTCCACGTGCACGAGCCAGTGGCACCGGGCCTATCGATGCTCGCCTGCTGGGTTGCGAGCGGACCGATCGTCGCCACCTGGCATTCATCCCACTCGCGTTCGAGGATTCTTGCCGCCGGGTACTACGTCGCGCAGACGGCAATGGAGAAGCTGAGCGGACGCATCGCGGTGAGCGAGCAGGCCCGCCGCACGCTCGTCGCGCATCTGGGGGGCGATGCGGTGCTTATCCCCAATGGAGTGCGTGTCGCAGACTTCTCAACAGCCCCGCGGCTCGCCAGCGTTGATGGGCGTCGTCCGTCCATCATGTTCCTTGGCCGCGTCGACGAGCCGCGCAAGGGGTTTGCGGTCCTCATGGCGGCACTTCCCTCGATCGTCGAAGCCGTTCCCGACGTGCAGGTTGTCGTCGTCGGCCCCGGAGACCTCGACGAACTGCGCGCAGCGCTCGACCCGGCAATGGCCTCCCGAATTGATTTTCTCGGCCGGGTCACCGACGAGGAGAAGGCGAGCGCCCTTCGATCGGTCGATGTCTACGTTGCACCGCACACGGGCGGTGAATCGTTTGGCATCGTCCTCATCGAGGCGATGGCAGCGAGGACAGCCGTCGTGGCATCGGACATCCCTGCCTTTCGGCAGGTGCTCGAGGATGGAGTTTCAGGGGCACTCTTCGAGAGCGAGAATCCCGAGGCGCTCGCAACCGAAGTCATCCGGCTCCTCTCCGATGCCGACGTGCGATCCGAATACGAGTCGCAGGGCTGGAGACGAGTCCAGGAGTACGACTGGGATGTGGTCGTCGACGACGTCATTGCCGTGTACGAGAGCGTGACGGTCGGCGGCGAGAAGGTGACGACCGACTTGCGTGGGCAGATCGTCGGACGCCTCGGCGGATGGAGCAACTGAGATGAGCGGAGCGGCTCCTTGGCTCGCGGGCGTATGTGTCGTGCTCCTCGGTTGGTACCTGAGCAGCACTGCGGGCCGGCTTGATCGACTGCACCGCAAGATCGATATCTCGCGGCTGGCCCTAGACGCGCAACTGCTCCGGCGCTCGTCGGTCGCGCTCGAACTCGCATCCTCGGGCGTCCTGGACCCTGCGAGCAGCATGCTTCTCGCTGACGCGGCCCATCGAGCGCGCATGGCGTCCGATGCCGATGACCTGACCCGATCCGGCGCCGAATCCGATCTCACCGCGGCGCTCGATGCAGCACTGGAGTATCCCGAGGATGTCGCCGAGGTGCGGGGCATCCCAACCGGAGCAGAGCTGCTCGATGAACTCGATGCGGCAATTCGACGGGTCGAGTTGTCGAGGCGATTCCTCAATGACGCCGTCCGGGCGTGCCGTCAGGTGCGTGGCCAGCGCGCCGCCCGCTGGTTCTGGCTCGCGGGGCGTACGGCATTGCCCGCCTCGTGGGAGATGGACGACACTCCGCCGAGGGGCCTGAGCACTCGCTAAGCGGTTCCGCCCCGGCGGAATGGCTCGATGGCCCCCGGGGTCATAGCATTTGGTCATCGAGTCCAGAAGCGTGCATGACGCCTCTGGCATGACAACTCTGAGGAGTTCCTGTGTCGAATGTGCCTGCGGTCGTCGGAACTGAGCGCGTGAAGCGTGGCATGGCCGAGATGCTCAAGGGCGGCGTCATCATGGACGTGGTGAACGTCGAGCAGGCGAAGATCGCCGAGGACGCCGGCGCTGTAGCGGTCATGGCACTTGAGCGGGTACCAGCCGATATCCGCGCTGAGGGTGGCGTGTCGCGTATGTCCGACCCCGACATGATCGACGCAATCGTCGCTGCGGTGAGCATCCCCGTGATGGCGAAGGCCCGCATCGGTCACTTCGCCGAGGCTCAGATTCTCCAGTCGCTCGGTGTCGACTACATCGACGAGTCCGAGGTGCTTTCTCCGGCCGACTACGCCAATCACATCGACAAGTGGCAGTTCACCGTGCCCTTCGTCTGCGGCGCGACAAACCTCGGCGAAGCCCTGCGCCGGTTGACTGAGGGCGCGGCGATGATTCGGTCCAAGGGCGAGGCAGGCACCGGAGATGTCTCGAACGCGGTGACCCACATGCGCAAGATCCTCGGGCAGATCCGCTCGCTCACCTCGATGTCGAAGGACGAGCTCTATGTCGCTGCCAAGGAGCTCCAGGCGCCGTACGACTTGGTGAAGGAGGTCGCTGACACGGGCAGGCTGCCCGTCGTGCTCTTCACCGCGGGAGGCATCGCCACCCCGGCAGACGCGGCGCTCATGATGCAGCTTGGCGCTGACGGCGTCTTCGTGGGGTCCGGCATCTTCAAGTCAGGTGACCCCGCGAAGCGAGCCGAGGCCATCGTCCAGGCCACGCTTCACTACGACAGCCCCGATGTCGTGGCCAAGGTGTCCCGCGGACTCGGCGAGGCCATGGTGGGGCTCAATGTCGCTGACATCCCCGTCCACCACCGCCTGGAGGATCGAGGCTGGTGACCGCGACCCCGCGAATCGGGGTCCTCGCCCTGCAGGGTGATGTACGCGAGCACGCGCTGGCGCTCGCTGAGGTGGGTGCCGAAGTCGCCCGGGTGCGGTCCGCGGCAGATCTCGGCTCGGTCGAGGCCCTCGTGATCCCCGGGGGCGAGTCGACGACGATGTCGAAGCTCGCGCTCTCGAATGACCTCATGGAACCGCTGCGCGAGGCGAGGCGCGCAGGAATGCCGATGTACGGGTCGTGCGCCGGCATGATCATGCTCGCTGATCGGGTGACCGATGCGAGGCCCGATCAGGAGACAATTGGCGGGATCGACATCACCGTCCGTCGAAATGCATTCGGCCGTCAGGTTGACTCCTTCGAATCGGATCTCATCGTGGCGGGCATTGGGGCGGACCCTCTTCACGCCGTCTTTATCCGTGCGCCATGGGTCGAATCGGCCGGACCTGAGGTCGAGGTGCTCGCCTCCGTCGTGTCCGAGGTCGGCGCAGGTACGATCGTGGCTGTCCGTCAGGGGCCGCTGCTCGCCACGTCGTTCCATCCGGAGCTGACCGGCGACCTGCGTATTCACCGCATGTTTGTCGAGATTGTGAGGCATAGCCGATGAGCGGTCACTCCAAATGGGCGACGACGAAGCACAAGAAGGCCGTGGTCGATGCACGGCGCAGCAAGGTTTTCGCCAGGCTCATCAAGAACATCGAGGTCGCCGCGCGCATGGGCGGCGGAGACGTCGCGGGCAACCCGACCCTGTACGACGCCATCCAGAAGGCGAGGAAGACCTCGGTGCCCCTCGACAACATCGAGCGGGCGGTCAAGCGGGGCAGCGGAGCCGAGGCCGGCGGGGCTGACTGGCAGACGATCATGTACGAGGGATATGGCCCGAACGGCGTGGCCGTGCTCATTGAATGCCTGACCGACAACCGCAACCGGGCCGCATCCGAGGTGCGTGTCGGGATGACGCGCAATGGCGGATCCATGGCGGATCCGGGCTCGGTTGCCTACATGTTCAGCCGCAAGGGCGTCGTCATCGTGCCCAAGGCGGAGGGCACAACCGAGGACTCCCTCCTCGATGCGGTGCTCGAGCAGGGTGCCGAGGAGGTGAACGACCTCGGTGAGAGCTACGAGGTCGTGTGCGAGGCAAGCGACCTGGTCAAGGTGCGGACCGCGGTGCAGGGGGCCGGGATGGATTACGAGTCCGCCGATGCCACGCTGCTGCCGAGCGTGACCGTGCAACTTGACGAGGATGCAGCCCGAAAGGTGTTTAGGCTCCTCGAGGCGCTTGACGAGATCGATGACGTTCAGAATGTCTACTCGAATTTTGACGTGAGCGACGCCGTCATGGCGGCCATCGACTGACGGATTCACCCACTAGCCTTAGAACATACGTTCGTATCCGCGGACGGGAGGCTGCTGGCGAGATTCCTGCGTCGGCCCAGGGCTTGATAGGGCCCGGTGAGGGAGGGCGCGTCATGCGAGTGCTTGGAGTTGACCCCGGCCTCACGAGATGCGGTGTTGCCGTCGTTGAGGGAGCGCCGGGCCGCACCTTGGTTGCCCGGCATATCGGCGTGATCACGACCGGTGCCGATGAGTGCATCTCGCTCCGCCTCGCGGGCATCGAGCGCGGACTCATCGACCTCGTCACTGAATTCGAACCAGACGTCATCGCGATCGAGCGAGTCTTCAGTCAGCACAATGTCCGCAGCGCAATGGGCACGGCACAGGCTGCGGCCATGGCCCTTGTCATCGCGGGTCGGCTTGGCCTCCCGATAGCGATGCACACGCCGACCGAGGTCAAGGCCGCTGTCACGGGCAGCGGTCGTGCTGAGAAGGCGCAGGTTGCGGCGATGGTGACGCGCCTGCTCGGACTAGCGGCGGCTCCACGGCCGGCGGATGCCGCGGATGCCGCAGCCATCGCCATCTGCCAGGTGTGGCGCGGAAGCGCGCAGCGGCGCATCAACGAAGCGATGGCGGCGGTGGCCCGGTGATCGACTTCCTCCGCGGAACCGTGACCACCGTGCGCCCGGACCGCATCGTCATCGACATCGGCCCCTTGGGTCTCACCGCGATGTGCACGCCCGCCGCCGCGCTGAGCGTCCGGGTGGGGGAGCGAGTCGAGC
>CALPZT020000054.1 GCA_943328365.2 Bifidobacterium breve
TATCTTCCGCGACCTTCACGTCCATGACTTCGACCTCATCCGCTGGCTCACGTCGAGCGAGATCGAGACCGTGTACGCCACCAAGGCGGTGCGCGAGCACCAGCAGTACTCGACCTACGGCGACGCCGATACCTCGCTCATCCACGCGGTCACCACCAGCGGGGCGCAGGTTTCGGTCAGCGGCACGCGACATGATCCGCTCGGTCACGATGTCCACATGGAGATCTTCGGTTCGCTCGACAGCGTCGCCTCGGGGGTCAATGCCCGGACGCCGCTGCGCGGTCTCGACACGGCGGAAGGCACTCAATCAACGATGAACATCAATCCGTACCGAGGCTTCGTCGATCGCTTCCGCGATGCCTTCCGCAATGAGACATCAGCCTTCACCGAGGTTGTGGCGGGCAGCCGCCAGAACCCCTGCCCGCCCGAGTCTGCGCGCGAGGCCCTGCGGGTGGCACTCGCGTGCGAGATCTCGGTGGAGGAGCAGCGCCCGGTGCGCGTGGCCGAGGTCACGAGCCGATGAGCGCCTCCTGGCTCACCGAGGAGGACGCCGATCTCAGCGAGTTCATCACGACTGTAAGCACAAAGACCCGATTGGCTGACTATCCGCACGCCGCACGCGTCGAGAAGGGCATCGTTGTCTTCGACGCTGCCACGCTCCCCCGCGCGGGCAAGGGTGCCGATCGGCGCATCGTCATGGCCGAGATTGCACACGCGCTCATGGAGGGCCCGGGCGTCGTCGCCTTCGAAGGCGCCTTCCATGACCACGGCATCATCGATCGCGTGTCGGCGGCGTTCAACGGGATCATCGCCGAGCAGCACGCCTCCGGCACCGCGGCGGGCGACCACTTCGCCAAGCCCGGAGCCAATGACCGGATCTGGAATGCCCTCGAGAAACTCGCGCTGCGTGACCCGGACGCCTTTGCCGAGTACTACGCCAATGACGTCATCGCCCTCGCCTCAAGCTCATGGCTCGGCCCCGGCTATCAGGTGACGTCACAGGTCAATGTCGTGAACCCCGGCGGCCAGGCACAGGTGCCGCACTGCGATTACCACCTCGGGTTCATGGGTCGCGAGCAGAACGAGGAGTACCCAGCTCACGTCCACCGCCTCTCCCCGGCATTGACACTCCAGGGAGCTGTCGCGCACACCGATATGCCGATCGAGACCGGCCCGACCTTCTACCTGCCGCACAGCCAGAAGTTTCCGTCCGTCTACCTCGCCTGGCGGCGACCCGACATCGCGGCTTACATCGCCGAGCACACGGTCCAACTCGCCCTGGCCAAGGGCGATGCCGTCTTCTTCAATCCGGCGCTCATCCACGGCGCCGGTACGAATGTCACGAGCGATGTGCGCCGCATGGCCAACCTGCTGCAGGTCTCATCGGCATTCGGCCGGGCCATGGAGAACATTGATCGCACCTCGATGACGAGCGCGCTCTACCCCGTCCTCGCCGAGGCCAAGCGCACCGGGTCGATGCCCGATGACGCGATCGACAACGTCATCTCAGCCTCCGCCGAGGGCTACGCCTTCCCAACCAATCTCGATAGAGACCAGCCGATTGGGGGCCTTGCTCCCCCTTCACAGGCCGACTTCGTTCGCACGGCACTTCGCGAAGGCTGGGACGAGCAAGCGCTCGCCGACGAGCTTCGCAATCACACTGAGAGACGGGCGAATACATGACCTCACCACGGCAATTGGGAATAGCGGTTGCGGGCGTCGGACGCATCGGCCGGATGCACGCGCGCATCATTGCCGAGCAGATCCCGCAGGCACGGCTCGCCGGGGTCTACGACATCTCGGCCGACTCGGCTCAAGAGGTCGCGGACGAACTACGGG
Source organism: Bifidobacterium breve (assembly GCA_943328365.2). Lineage (GTDB taxonomy): Bacteria > Actinomycetota > Actinomycetes > S36-B12 > S36-B12 > WLND01. The sequence continues at coordinate 1,840 of CALPZT020000054.1, forward strand.
TCGATGCGGCTCCGAGCATCGATGAGCTCCTCGCCGCGCCCGGGGTCGATGCCCTCGCGATCTGCACCGCGACGAACACCCACAGCGAGCTCATCATCAAGGCCGCGCAGGCGGGCAAGGCGGTGTTCTGCGAGAAGCCGCTCAGCCTGTCACTGAGCGCCGTCGACGACGCGATCGCCGCTGTCGATGCCGCCGGCGTGCCGTTCATGGTCGGCTTCAATCGCCGATTCGACCCGGGCCATGCCGCCGTTCGCCAGGCCGTGCAGTCGGGCGAGCTTGGCGAGCTCACCATCGCGCGCATCACGAGTCGCGACCCATCCCCGCCGCCGATCGAGTACGTCCGGATCAGCGGAGGCATCTGGGTCGACATGCTCATCCACGACTTCGACATGGCGAACTTCATCGTCGGCTCGCCCGTCGTGCAGATCTGGGCCCAGGGTGCCGCTCTCATCGACGAAGGGATCCGCGCTGCCGGCGACTTCGACACCGCCGTGGCCGTGCTCACCCATGCAAGCGGCGCAATCACGACGATCGACGCCAGCCGGCAGGCTCCCTACGGCTATGACCAGCGTGTCGAGGCGCTTGGCACGAAGGGCATGGCGCTCTCCGACAATCGCCGCGACAACAATGCGCAGGTGTTCGTCGAAGGAGCAACACGTCAGGCCCCCTTCCAGCACTTCTTCCTCGAGCGCTACACCGACTCGTATCGCCTCGAGTGGCTGGCCTTCACCGATTATGCGCAGCACGGCGGGCCGTCGCCGGTTTCCGGATCCGACGGCCGGGCACCGATCGTCATGGCCATGGCCGCCGGCCTGTCGGCGAAGGAGGGCCGGCCCGTTCGCCTCGACGAGATCGGCTGACAGTGGCACCCAACCGTCCGACGATCAACGATGTCGCGGCGCTCGCCGGGGTTTCGAAATCGCTCGTCTCCCTCGCGATGCGCGGCTCGGAGCGGGTCTCGCCCGAGAGCCGGGCGGCCATCCTCGACGCAGCGAACACGCTCGGGTACCGGCCCAATGCCGCTGCCCGAAGCCTTGCCGACCGGCGCAGCCACACCATCGGTGTCGTCGTCCAAGACCTGCTCAACCCGATCTACGCCGAGATCATCGACGGCCTGCAGTCCGAGGTTCGAGGTCACGGCTACCACACGATGCTCGTGACCGGCAATGAGGATTCAGTCGTCGAGCGAGGCGAGATCGAGAAACTCCTTGAGTTCCAGGTCGAAGGGCTCATGCTCATTGGTCACCGAATGCCATCGGGGGCCCTCGACGCGATCGCCGGCGATTGCCCAGCGGTCATCATCAGCCGTGCTGAGCGCGGTATCGCCGGCCTCGACTCGATCAGCAATGACGACGTCGCCGGGGCCCGGATGGCCGTCGATCACCTCGTGTCGCTCGGCCACCGCTCGATCGCGCACGTCACCGGCGGCGAGAACGAGGTGGCGCTCCTGCGCCGATCGGGGTACGAGGAGTCGATGGCAGCGCACGGTCTCGCAGACCAGATTGCCTGCTACGACGGTGCCTTCACCGATGAGGGCGGCTACCGGGGTGCCGCCGCCGCGCTCGATTCAGGCGCGGGGCATACGGCCCTGTTCGTCGCGAACGACCTCGCCGCAGTCGGTGCCCTCGCCGCCGCGGCAGAGCGCGGGGTCGCCGTGCCGGCCGATGTGTCAATCGTCGGATACGACGGCATGGCGCTCGCCGGGCTGCGCTCGCTCAGCATCACCACGATCGCGCAGCCGCTCGCGCAGATCGGTGCCGAGGCCGCCACCCTGCTGTTCCAGCGCATCGACGATCCAGCGAGGCCGCCCGCCTATATCGGCGTGGAGCCTCGGCTCATCGTCCGGAATTCCACCGGACCCCTCACCGCCTGAGGCTTCCTGACGGTGGGACCCTCTGGCGGTCGAGGCGCGTCATCCGTCGAGCGAGATCCTCCAACGGGAGTTGAAATTCGGGAGTATCTCGATATCGATCACCCCAGAGGCACCGCGGTACTTGCCTGTACCGCCGACGATTGCGATCTGCTCGATTCGGTCGTTGGGCCGGGATGTCGGGCTGATGAAGTCGTTGAAGGTCGTGAGTCCCATCCCCGAGATGGTGCCCTTCGGCAGGCTGATCACCAGGGTCTTGACCGCACGGTCTACCGCCCCCTCGTCGGTGAGAGTCTGGACGACGTCAACGGTGCCGACAACAGTGCCTGAAGCCGTCGTCATCGTCAGGGCGAGCGTCCGAACATCACCTGCGCTGGACCCGGGCGCGCCATTGTCATTGATGCCGAGTTTCGCGTCCTTTCCGATGAACACGAGTCGTTGAGCCGAACTGCCCTGGCTGCCGGGCGCTGCATGTGCCGGCGCCGCGATTGCCGACGGCACCGTCATCGCCAGCACCACCCCGCATAGCCCTACCAAGATATTCGTCCGACTCGTCATGACCGACATGCTAATTCAGCGAGTCGCGGGCCGCGAGGTCGAATCGGAGGCGGGGTCGTTCCTGGATTCCACGCGCCTTTGGAGCCCCCGAGCGCTGGCGCGCCGAGATACCGCTGCCACCCGAACTGGTGTCATGGCACCCATAGAGTCCAACAGCAATTCGACCTAGGTTCGATGCATGTCTTTCGAAGCCAAAGCGTCGAGGAGCGAGGTCATGAAGCATCGTCGGCGCGCGTCGTCCGCCTTCGTGCTCGTCATCGCCATGTCCCTGACCGCTGGGTGCTCGCAGACCGCCGATAGCGCCACGTCCACCGCATCACGACAGGCAGCAGTCGAATTGCCCGCCGAACGACTTCTCCCGACCTCATCGGCAGGGCCGACAGAAGACTCAGATGACGGGTCGGCACCCGAGAACGACGAGTCAATCGGTGCGTTGGGCTCCTCTCGCCTGGGAGTCTTCACGTGCGTGACGAACCGGACATCAGCCGATCTCATCGTCAAGTGGATTTGGGCCGACACAAGCGAAGGCGACGGCTCAGTCGCACCGGGGGGCCATAGGTGCGCTGAGGGCACCTCGCGCAGTAGACAACTCGTGCTTGGCGTCTCTGTGACGCTCCCCGGGGCCAGGACACCTGTGAAGTGGTTCTTCGGAGGAACTCACGCGTTCACCGACGCCACCCGAAGCGCCAGGTGCTTCTCTCCGCTCCCTTCCCCGCCGTACATGTGGCTTGCCACATGCTGGTCGTCCACCACGAATCCGCCAAGTCGCGAAACCGCAACCATGCCTGGATCCGAGGGCGGATACGCCTTCGAAGTGGTGAAGCGGCCAACGGACCAAAACGCACTGGGCGGCCGGGATTTGTCCGGGCAGCGCTGGCACCGCTTTGAGATCAGCGTCACCGGCTAGCGTGCGACGCCCGAGACCAAGCGGCAGTCCTGGATCATGAACAGTTCAGCTACCGACGAGCCCCAGGCCGATCGCGACCTGACGCATCTGGTGGTCGAAGAATGCGGCACGCTCGGCCGGGGCCTCGACCACCACGTTCTGCAGGTGCCCGAAGAGTTCAAGGGAAACGGTGCCGAGGAGTGTTGCCCACGATGCTAGGCCGCGGAGGAGGAGATCGCCTGACACCTGGCCTCCGGCGAACTCCCGCAAGGGAGCGATGCTCTGCTCGACGCCTGGATCAAGGAGGGCCGCCGGCAACGCAGAACCATCGGCGGTCTGGTCCGCCAGGATCGACAGCAGGACGATCGGTACGCGCGCGGCGGGTGCGATCGTTTCGGCTGGTGCCGCGTAGCCGGGCACCGGGGACCCGTAGATGAGTGCATACTCGTGCGGGTTGGCCAAGGCCCAATCGCGGACTCCCCGGCAGCACGAAAGGAAACGGCCCAGGTAGTCACTGCGGTCGCAGTTCGCCGCTGCCCTCTCTGCAGTCGAGCCAATGGTTTCGTAGGCATCGATGATGAGCATCGTGAGCAGGGCATCGCGGTTTGGCACATAGCGATACACCGCAGACGACACCATCCCCAGGTCACGGGCGATAGCCCGGAGCGACAATGCCGCCGCGCCGTCACGGGCGAGGTGCTGCCGCGCTGTCGAGAGAATCTCGCCGGTGATTTCCACCCGTGCCCGCTCGCGTGCCGTTCGGGGCGCAGCGTGGGCAACGGACATGGCTGCATTCTGTCGCATTCGAAGAGCAGTTGAAGGATAAGAGAGCACTGCTCTTGACTCGAGCCTCACGCCCACTTAGTGTGAGCACTGCTCACAACGTAGATCATCGCTTACACATCTACGAAACCGCCGCTGAAGGAGCCTTCCATGCCCGACCTGCAGTTCTCCCCCGCTCCCGGAACCCACCTCGTCGTCGGAGCCGGGCGGGTCGGCTCAGCCGTTGCCACCGTGCTCGCTGACGCCGGCGTCAATGTCGTCCTCGCCAGTCGCAGCGGTGACGGTCCCGCCGACACCCGAATCACTCGAGTCCGTGCTGATGCCTCGAGCATCGAGTCGCTCGTGAGCGGCGCACCGACGTCCGCAGTCATCTACAACTGCGTCAATCCCGCCTACACGAACTGGACCACAGACTGGCCGCCGATAGCCCAAGCCTTCATCGACTACGCAGAACGCACCGGAGCCGTGCTCGCAACTGTCTCGAATCTCTAAGGATACGGGCCGGTCGACGTGCCGATGACCGAGGATCTCCCCCTCAACGCAACCGGGGCCAAGGCAGTCGTTCGAGTGCGCATGTGGCAGGACGCCAAGTCAGCCAACGACAGCGGTCGTATCCGTGCCACCGAGGTGCGCGGCTCCGACTACATCTGCCCCGGGTCGCAGAGCTTTCTCGGTGACCGCGTGATGCCGCGAATCCTGGCGGCCAAGAATGTGCAGTTGCTCGGAGACATCGACCAGCCGCACTCCTGGACGGCACCGGTCGACGTGGCCCGCCTCCTCGTGACCGCGGCGGCCGATCCCCGTGGCTGGGGACGGGCATGGCATGTACCGAGCAATCCACCGCGATCGCAGCGGGAGGCAGTTGCAGACCTCTCGTCGGCTGCCGGCGTGACCGGGGTCAGTGCTTCGTCGGTCCCAGGCGGGCTCCTTTGGGCCCTCGGGCTGTTTCAGCCAGCGATACGGGAACTCAAGGAGACCGATTACCAGCGCGATCGACCGTACATCCTCGACGACTCCGCCGCACGGACGACCTTTGACCTCGAGCCAACTCCGTGGACAGATGTCCTCGCCGGCATGGTGGCGAGCTACCGGCAGAGCACCTCGACGGGCCGCTGACGCTCATGCGGTTGCGCTGGACGAACGCGGTTTCCAGCGCAACCCACGAGATGGTTAGGACTCAGCGAGCACGCGATCGGTGACGCTTGGATCGACCTCGAGCACTGAGCAGGACCAGACCCCGGACGGCGCGGCTACCCACACTGCGTCTGACGCACGCGCGCCGAGAAGCGCGGTCGCCAGCGGAGATGTCTCGGAAATGCGCTCATCATCGAGGAAGGCTTCTGCGGGGTGCACGATCCGTACCCACTCCTGCGAACCATCGACCATCGACACCCGTACCCGCATGCCCAGTTCGATGCGTCCGTCAAAGGCGAAATCATCGTCGGCCATGACCTCGGCCTCGGCGAGCAGCGCTTCGAGCTCAACGGCCTCGACAAGCAGTCGCTCGAACTCAGCGACATCGCGTTCATCACGTTCCTTGTCAATGAGCAGCGGACGCATCTCCGGCAGTCTCTGCTCCCTGATCGCGGCAATGCGTTCGGTGATGGCGGAGTATCCGCCCGGCGTCAGGCGCAACGCCTCGAGCTTGCGGCCTCTGCGCCCCCTCGTCGACTTCGGCTTGGTACTCATGGGCATGGTTCCTTTCTCGTAGATCGGCGAGCGATAGTGGACAGGACCTTGCTTGATCGGTGGCGAACGTGATGAAGCGTGCGCTGGGCCCAGGCGAATTCGGTCGCCAAGATCACCAGCCCGAGCAGGATCAGGGGGATGCCGGGTCCCGGCAGCACGAGCAGCACGACCCCGGTCAAGACGACCGATCCGCCCGCGATTGCGACACCCAGCCAGCGAATCGGATGCGGGAGTCGCCGCCAGCCGGAGCGCAGCAACGAGGGAGCCGCAAACGAGGGAGCGGTCATGGGCGAGGGAACAGGCGACATCGACTGAGCGTCGAGCGGAGCCGGGGGGCTTGCCATGCATCTCCTTGTGTCAGGCAGCACATGCTGCAGCTGGCACAAGGTCTCTCACCACCGACCGCAGTCGGCCTGGGTGCCGGACGCTTTCGCGCCGTGATGACGACAGCCCAGATTTCGGGATACTCCCCTTGCTAGAGGAAAGGATGACAGACGGATGCCACGTGGGCAAGCCGAATGGCAAACATTGATCTGGCAACCCCGGAGA
>CALPZT020000055.1 GCA_943328365.2 Bifidobacterium breve
GAGGATGATCACCTTTTCGCGGTCGGACGGCACCGCCTCGTTCTCCTCGTCATAGGACGAGTAGTGGTACGGGGTGGTCGCCTCGAACTCGGCCGCGCACGTGTCGACCGTCTTGAAGACCGGACGGATCTGGAGGCCATGTCGCAGCTCGCGGGCCTCGTGCTCGGGAAGTCCGCGCAACTGCCCGATCTGTCGGTCGGAGAATCCCATGCGCTTGGCGTCGCGGACGAGGCCGGGGGCGAGGCCGTCGGCGCCCCGCAGCTCATCGGCCATCTCGTTGATGAGGCAGATCTGATCGAGGAACCACGGGTCGATCGCAGTAGCGTCGTGCACCTCGTCGATCGTGGCACCCGCCCAGAGCGCACGCTGCACCAGGGAGAGCCGCCCATCGTGCGGCCACGCCATGTCCTTGAGCAGGGATCCGAGGTCTACCGCTGATCGATGCGCAGGCCAGGCGAAGACGGCGTCCGGCCGCTCGAGTGAGCGCAAGGCCTTTTGGAGTGCCTCCGTGAAGTTGCGTCCGATCGCCATCGCCTCCCCGACGCTCTTCATGGTGGTGGTGAGGATCGGATCTGCCTGCGGGAACTTCTCGAATGCGAACCGCGGCACCTTGACGACGACGTAGTCCAAGGTCGGCTCGAAGCAGGCGGGCGTCTTGCGAGTGATGTCGTTGGAAATCTCGTCGAGGGTGTAGCCGATCGCGAGACGTGCAGCGATCTTGGCGATCGGGAAGCCTGTCGCCTTCGATGCGAGCGCCGAGGACCGCGACACGCGCGGGTTCATCTCGATGACGATCATGCGGCCATCGCGAGGGTCGATCGCGAACTGGATATTGCAGCCTCCGGTATCGACTCCGACCGCGCGGATGATCTGGATGCCGACGTCGCGCATGTGCTGGAACTCGCGATCGGTCAGGGTCATCGCGGGAGCCACCGTGATCGAGTCACCCGTGTGGACCCCCATCGGGTCGAGGTTCTCGATGGAGCAGACGACGACGACGTTGTCGCGGTTATCGCGCATGAGCTCGAGCTCGTACTCCTTCCAGCCGAGGATGGACTCCTCGAGCAGCACCTCGGTGGTCGGACTCGCCTGCAGGCCCGCGCCGGCGATTCGGTGCAGGTCGGTTTCGTCATAGGCCATCCCGGAGCCGGCGCCTCCCATGGTGAACGAGGGCCGGACGACGACCGGGTAGCCCAGATCCTCGACCGCGGTCAGGCAGTCATCGAGCGAGTGGCATACCGCAGAGCGTGCGCTCTCTGCCCCGATGTCGGCAACGATCCCCTTGAAGGTTTCACGGTTCTCGCCGCGCTCGATGGCGTCGACGTCGGCACCGATCAACTCGACGCCGTAACGCTCGAGCGCGCCGCTCTTGTGCAGTGCGATCGCCGTGTTGAGCGCCGTCTGGCCACCGAGGGTCGGCAGGATCGCATCGGGCCGCTCCTTGGCAATGATGCGCTCGACGAACTCCGGCGTGATCGGCTCGATGTACGTGGCGTCGGAGAACTCGGGGTCGGTCATGATGGTCGCCGGATTGGAGTTCACGAGGACGACCCGGAGCCCCTCATCTCGCAGGACCCGGCATGCCTGCGTGCCCGAGTAGTCGAACTCGCAGGCCTGTCCGATGACGATCGGGCCTGAGCCGATCACCATGATGGTGCGGAGGTCTTCACGACGTGGCATCAGCGGCTCCGCAGCATGAGGTCGACGAATTCGTCGAAGAGGGATGACGCATCATGTGGCCCCGCCGCGGCCTCAGGGTGGTACTGCACGCTGAAGGCGGGGAGGTCGAGGCACTCGAGTCCCTCGACGACGTCGTCATTGAGGCAGACGTGACTCACGCGAGCCGCTCCGAACGGGGTGTGGAACGTGCCAGTCCTGGGTGCATCCACCGCGAATCCGTGGTTGTGCGCAGTGATCTCGACCTTGCCGGTGCGCAGGTCCTGAACCGGCTGGTTGATGCCGCGGTGTCCGTACCTGAGCTTGTACGTGCCCAGTCCGAGTGCACGGCCAAGGATCTGGTTGCCGAAGCAGATCCCGAAGACCGGTACCCGGGCCCTGAGCACGGCCTGCATGACCGCGACCGCGTGGTCAGCGGTCGCCGGGTCGCCGGGGCCGTTGGAGAAGAAGACACCATCGGCGCCGATTGCGAGGACGTCAGCCGGGGTGCTCGACGCCGGAAGTACGTGCACGTCAATACCCCGCTCCGCCATGAGCCGGGGAGTCATCGCCTTGATGCCGAGGTCGACCGCCGCAACGGAGAGCCTTCGATTGCCGACAGCGGGAACGAGATAGGGCACGCCGGTGCTCACCTCGCTGGTGAGGTCGGCCCCTGCCATGGGCGGGCTCGCGAGTACCTGGGCGAGGAGTTCATCAACGCTCGCGTGTGCGAGGCCCCCGGAGAATATGCCCATCCGCATCGCGCCGCGCTCCCGCAGACGGCGGGTGAGCGCACGGGTATCGGTGTCGCAGATCCCGACTACCCCTTGAGACCGCAACTCGTCCTCGAGACCGCCCGTCGCCCGCCAGTTCGATGTGATGCGGGAGGGGTCGCGAACGACGTAACCGCTCACCCAGACTCGACCGGACTCAGCGTCTTGCTCATTGACCCCGGTATTGCCGATGTGCGGCGCAGTCATCACGACAATCTGCCGGTGATAGGACGGGTCGGTGAGCGTCTCCTGATAGCCGGTCATCCCGGTGGAGAAGACTGCCTCGCCGAACGTGGAACCGACGGCTCCGTATTCGGCACCCTTCATCGCCGTGCCGTCCTCGAGGACGAGGAGCGCCGGCCCACGGCGGCTCATGCGAGGGCTCCGTCGCGCACCGTGGGAACGCCACCGAACACGACATGACGGACCAGGCCGGGCAGCTCCATGGCCGCATATGGAGTGTTGCGGCTCTTCGATGCGACGGCCTCGGGATCGATGATCCGGCGTGCGGTCGGATCGACGACGCACACATGCGCCGGAGCGCCGGGGATGAGCCCCTGGCCCTGCGATTCGACTCCGCCGATGCGAGCCGGGCGCACCGACATCCGGTCAGCGAGGCCGCGCCAGTCGAGTAAGCCGGTATCGACGAGCGCGAGCTGCGCGATGCTGAACGCCGTCTCGAGCCCGAGCATGCCGAATGCAGCAGCGGCCCACTCACAGTCCTTGTCCTCATGCGGATGCGGGGCGTGATCGGTCGCGATCGCATCGATCGTGCCGTCGGCCACGGCCAGGCGCAATGCGGCAACATCATCGTGCGTTCTCAGCGGCGGGTTGACCTTGTAGATCGGGTCATAGCCCGCGACGAGATCCTCGGTGAGAAGCAGGTGGTGCGGTGTCACCTCGGCGGTCACGTCGATGCCCCGGCCCTTGGCCCACCTGATGACCTCGACCGATCCCGCGGTCGACACGTGGCACACATGCAGTCGTGAGCCGACGTGCTCGGCCAGGAGCACGTCACGGGCAATGATCGCCTCCTCGGCAACCGCCGGCCAACCCGTGAGTCCGAGGACGCCCGAAAGCCGGCCCTCGTTCATCTGGGCGTTCTCGGTGAGCCTCGGTTCCTGCGCATGCTGCGCGATAACCCCCCCGAAGGCCTTCACGTACTCCAGCGCCCGCCGCATGAGCACGGCGTCATGGACGCACTTGCCGTCGTCGCTGAAGACCCGCACCTGCGCCTGCGAGTGCGCCATCGCACCGAGCTCGGCCATCTGCTCGCCGAGGAGTCCGGTCGTCACAGCGCCAACGGGCCGAACATCGACAAGACCACTTCGCTGGCCAAGGCGCCACACTTGCTCGACGACACCGGCAGTGTCAGCGACCGGGTCGGTATTCGCCATGGCATGAACGCAGGTGAAGCCACCAAGGGCGGCCGAGCGAGAGCCCGTCTCGACGGTCTCGGCATCCTCGCGGCCGGGCTCGCGCAGATGCGTATGCAGGTCGACGAGACCGGGTAGCGCCACGAGTCCATCGGCATCGATGACCCTCCCCGACGCCGAGCCCGGACGGGCGACCTCCGAGATGACACCGGCCTCGATGACAAGATCGACGGGATCCTCGCCGTAGGGACGAACCCCTCGCAGCACCAACGCGGTCATGAGCCTTGCCCCTTCGTATTGCCCCCGAGCAGCAGGTACAGCACGGCCATTCGAATACTCACGCCGTTCGCGACCTGTTCGACGATGACCGAGCGGTCGCTATCGGCGACGTCGGCCGAGATCTCCATCCCGCGGTTCATCGGCCCAGGGTGCAGGACGATCGACCCAGGGCGCATTGTTCTCAGCCTTTCGGCGTTGAGCCCGTACGCACGACTGTACTCATTGGCAGAGGGGAAGAATGCGGCCCGCATGCGCTCGCCTTGAACGCGCAGCATCATCACTGCGTCAGCGTCGGTAAGAGCCGTATCGATGTCGTAGGAGACATCGCACGGCCAGCTCTCGATCCCGACCGGCAGGAGGGTCGGTGGTGCGACCACGGTGGTGTGGGCACCGAGCGTCTGGAGCAGCAGCACGTTCGACCGTGCCACTCGGCTGTGGAGCACGTCGCCGACGATCGTGACCCTCACCCCGGCGAGATCGCCCTCGCCGTTCGTCAGGTGCCGTCGGAGGGTGAAGGCGTCGAGAAGCGCCTGCGTCGGGTGCTCGTGCGTGCCGTCGCCCGCGTTGATCACACTGCCGCCGATCCAGCCTGCATGTGCGAGTCGGTGCGGCGCACCGGAAGCACCGTGGCGGATGATGACGGCATCAGCCCCGATTGCCTCGAGCGTGAGTGCGGTGTCCTTCAGGCTCTCGCCCTTCGAGACTGATGAACCCTTGGCTGCAAAGTTGATGACATCGGCCGACAGCCGCTTCGCGGCAACCTCGAAGGAGATGCGAGTTCGAGTCGAGTCCTCGAAGAACAGGTTGACGACCGTACGGCCGCGGAGGGTCGGAAGCTTCTTCACCGATCGATCGGTGACCGTGGCGAGTTCCGAGGCCGTATCGAGGATGAGGACGGCCTCGTCGCGCGTGAGGTCGGCAGCCGACAGCAGGTGCCTCATCGACGCTGCCCGCCCTCATGCTCAGCAGTCGGCGGTTCGGGCGACTCAAGGATCGTGACCCGGTCGTGGCCGTCGATCTCGGCGACCTCCACGCGTACCTGTTCGGCGAACGAGGTCGGGAGATTCTTGCCGACGAAGTCCGGACGGATCGGCAGCTCACGGTGGCCCCGGTCGATGAGGACCGCGAGTCGCACCGCGGCGGGACGGCCGAGGTCGTTGAGTGCGTCAAGGGCGGCACGCACCGTTCGCCCCGAGTACAGGACATCGTCGACGAGCACGACGGTCTTGCCATCGATTCCCTCGACCGGGATGGACGTGGATTCGAGCGCGCGTGCCGGGCGGAGTCTCAGGTCATCGCGATAGAGCGTGATGTCGAGGGATCCGGTCGGCACATCAGTGCCTTCGGTCGCGGCTATCGCATCGGCGATCCGCTGGGCGAGGAGCACGCCCCGCGTGGGTATCCCCAGCAGGATCAACCCCTCCGATCCGCGAGCGCGCTCGACGATCTCATGCGCGATTCGGCGAATGGCACGGCCGATATCAGCATCGTCGAGAACGATGTGGGCGCGCGAAACATCCACGTTGGACCTCCTTCCCCGCCTCTCGGGACGGGCTTAAAGGATGTCAGCGCCCCGCCAAACCAGCAGGGACGCCGAAGAGCGTTCACAGACTATCCGATCACACCCCAGCGCCACGCCCGGCGCTGCGCATCACACCCCAGCGCCACGCCCGGCGCTGCGCATCACACCCCAGCGCCACGCCCGGCGCTGCCCAGCCGATGCACCCGCATGCCATTCGTCGTCCCCGGCACCCCCGGCGGCACGCCAGCGACAATGACAACGCGCTCCCCGACCGAGGCTCGGCCAATCTCCAGCAGGGCCCTGTCGACCTGCTCCACCATGTCGTCCGTGTGCGTGACCTGGGGAACGAGGAAGGTCTCGACGCCCCAGACGAGCGACAACTGACTGCGAACGCGCGGATTCGGCGTGAACGCCAGCAGGTTCGTCACATTGCGCCACCTGGAGATGAGCCGGGCCGAAAGGCCGGTCTCGGTGAAGGCAATCAGGTAGGAGGCGTCGACATCGTCTGCGACCCCCACCGCCGCATGGGTCAGCGCACGCGCCGTTGAGCCCACGCGCTCGTCCTTGAGTGGCGGGAGCGAACCGAGCGCCTCCTGCTCGACGTGCTCGATGATCCGCGCCATCGTCTCGACCACGAGGGAAGGGTGCTCGCCGACACTCGTCTCCCCCGAGAGCATGAGCGCGTCAGCGCCATCGAGCACCGCATTCGCGACGTCACTGACCTCTGCTCGTGTGGGCCGGGTCGCCGTGATCATCGAATCGAGCATCTGGGTGGCCACGATGACCGGCTTTCCTGCCTCACGGCACATCTGGACCGCCCGCTTCTGAACGAGCGGGACCATCTCCAGCGGCAACTCCACCCCGAGATCACCGCGGGCCACCATGACACCATCGAACGCTTCGACGATTTCCGCGAGATTGTCGACGGCCTGCGGCTTCTCGACCTTGGCGAGGACCGGGACACGGATTCCCTCCTCCTCCATGATCGCGTGGACATCATCGATATCGCCTGCATTTCGGACGAACGAAAGCGCGATCATGTCGGCGCCGATCCGAAGCGCCCAGCGCAGGTCATCAACATCCTTCTCCGACATTGCCGGAACGCTCACCGCGACGCCGGGCAGGTTGAAGCCCTTGTTGTCAGAGACTCGTCCACCCTCGACCACCCGGGTGACGACCCTCGGGCCGTCGACGCGGAGAACCTCGAGGGCAATGCGGCCGTCGTCAACGAGGACGGCATCGCCCACGGTCACGTCGCCAGGGAGACCCTTGTAGGTCGTCGAGACCATGTGCTGATCACCCGGGACGTCGTCGGTCGTGACGATGAACTCGTCTCCGACATTGAGGAGGACCGGTCCAGAGGCAAATCTCCCGAGTCGGATCTTCGGGCCCTGGAGGTCGACGAGTATGCCGACCCCACGGCCGGATTCGTCAGATGCCTGGCGTACGGCGGCATACACGGTTGCATGATCAGCATGGTCGCCGTGCGACAGATTGAGACGGGCGACGTCCATCCCGGCATTCACGAGGCTGCGGATGGCCTCGATGGAACTCGTTGATGGGCCCAACGTGACCACGATCTTTGCTCTCCGCATGGCTCCGACCTTACCGCAGTGGCCATGCAAACGATGTCATCGACGGACCCAACACCCGCTCATCGCGCCCTGCTCAGCAGCCCCTGCCCGAGGGCCTGCTCGACCTCATCGAACCGTGAGGGGTCGAGCGGTCGGCGGAATCGGCGCAGGGAGTTGAGTGCTCCCCGTCAGATAGCGATCGACTGAGGCAGCCGCTGCCCGGCCCTCGGCAATGGCCCAGACGATGAGCGACTGCCCACGACCCGCATCCCCGGCGACGAACACCCCGTCGACGTCCGTCGCGTAGTCGGCATTGCGGGAGAAATTCCCCCGAGGGTCCAGCACGACTCCGAGCTGGCTCGCGATGGAACCGGTCTCTGGCCCGGTGAATCCCATGGCGAGGAGGACCACATCCGCTCGAATCTCCCGCTCAGAGCCCTCGACAGGATGGAAGCCCCCCTCGGACGCCTCAACCTCGATGAGTCGCAACGCCCGAACGGCCCCGCTGCCATCGTCGATGAAGTCGTTCGTCGACACTGAGAACATGCGCTCGCCGCCCTCCTCATGGGCGCTCGTCGTGCGGTATACCATCGGATAGGTAGGCCACGGCTGGCTGCCTGGCCGTGCCGGAGGCGGGGTCGGGAGGATCTCAAGCTGCGTCACCGATGCGGCACCCTGCCGGTGCGCCGTTCCGAGGCAATCGGCTCCCGTATCACCACCACCGATGATCACGACATGCTGGCCCGCCACGTCGAGCGGAGACTGATCCATGTCACCAGCGACAACCCTGTTCGCGAGCGGCAGGAACTCCATTGCCTGGTAGATCCCGCGCAGTTCTCGTCCGGGTACGTCGAGGTCCCGCCACACGGTCGAGCCGACCGCGATGACCACGGCGTCGTAGCGGCGGCGGAGGTCATCGGCAGTGATGTCGACACCGATATCGGTCCCCGGGCGAAACTTGACCCCCTCGGCTTCCATCTGGGCC
>CALPZT020000056.1 GCA_943328365.2 Bifidobacterium breve
AGATTGGCCAGCCGGGCAGTCTGGTGACGAGGGCGGTGCCGATGCCAAGCAGGGCGATCCATGCCGCGCAGTAGCCGGCGAGCAGGAGCCAGGCATCGAACCCGATGACCTGCATCCAGGAGATGAGCAGCCCGAAGAACGCACCACCGGCGATGAGCCCTGACAGGAGCGCTCGCCGAAGCGGAGCACGATACTGCGCAACGATGAGCAGTGCCGCTGCGACGGCTGCGTAGGGGCCGAAGCTCACCGGCGGGAACGCGAGCCACATGATGACGCCAGCGATGAGCGAGAGCAGCATGCTGATGCGCATGCTGACGATCGGCGCGCTCACCGGGCTCCCACCAGACCGAGGTCGTGAACCGTTGCGCCGGACACAACTGTCCGAAGGGCGGTGGGCAGCGGGGCCGAACTATCGAGGCTCGCTGCGGTGTCCCAGATGGCGTAGTGGGCCGGTGCTCCGGGAGCGAGAACCCCGGACTCGTGATCGCCGACCGCGCGCCAGCCGGCTACAGAATGGGCCCGGAACGCTGCGATCGGCGATATTCGCTGGGCAGGCTGATGATGGTGAACCGCGGCGGCAACGGCCTGCCATGGACCCAGATCAGTGACGGGGCTGTCTGAGCCGAAGGCTGTCAGGACACCGGCGGCCGTGAGATCAGCGAACCTGTTCATCCCGAGTGAGCGTTCGCGGCCCAGGCGCTGTTCGTACATCCCACCGCGGGCGCCCCATAGCCCGTCGAACATGGGCTGGACGCTTGCGGTCATGCCGAGGCGTGCCATCTCGGCGATGTGCTCGGAATCGAGCATCTCCGCATGCTCAAGGCGATGCCCCCCTGCTCGAACGACATCCGCTCCGAGTTTCGTCGCGGCGCCGGTCATGGCGGCCATGATGACGTCGGTTGCGCGGTCACCGATGACATGGAACCCCGCCTGCATGCCGGCCTCGATGCAGGCAACGACATGGTCGCGAACCTGTTCCTCCGAGAGGTATTGCGCTCCCGAGGAATCATGAGCGTCGAGGTAGGCGTGGCGAAGGCAGGCTGTTCTTGAGCCGATCGCCCCATCGATGAACAAGTCGCCGGCTGCGCCGATTGCTCCGAGTTCGGCAGCCTGCTCGACTCCGCCGGCTTCAGCGAGCTCGCCCCAGTAGCCGCTCACGAGTGGCCCGGGCTCCTCATCGCTGAGTCGCATCAGCCCTCGCAGGTCGTCTGCGCTCGAGATCGCCGGCCCTGCCATCTCGTGCATTGCAACGATGCCGAGGCTTGCAGCACGGCTCCGAGCCTCGCGGTGGGCGCGCTCCTGCTGGGCTGCGCCGATGAGCCGCAACGCGACCTCGCGATAGGCGTGATGCGCTGCCCTTGAGACAAGGCCGTCTGCCCCATACCCGTCGAGTTCACGTGCACGGGGCACCTCGGCGAGGAGTGCGCTTGAGATCACGGCCGAGTGAACGTCGATCCGCGAGAGGTAGACCAGGCTTCCCCAACTGGCACGGTCGACCTCGCCGCTCGTCGGCGGACGGCCCTCGGCCCAGCGTGTCTCGTCCCATCCGTGTCCGAGAATCGGCGCGCCGCGTGCCGACCGAGCTGCGGCCTCGATAAGCGCCAGCGCCTCAGCGAGGGAGTTCGCCCTCGTGAGATCGAGTCCGGCGAGAGTGAGGCCGGTGCTTGTCGCATGCACATGGGCATCGACGAAACCGGGGGTGATGACGGCTCCGTCGAGCTCGAGGTGCTCATGGGCGCTGGAATGGTGCCGATGCGCATCCTCATCGGATCCGATCCAGGCGATGAGGTGGCCGTCGACGAGCATCGCGGACTGTTGAGGCTCGTCGCCCACGGATGCATTGGCGGCCGGGATTCGTACGCCCTGGGCGAGAATCGTGCCACCGGTGAAGAGGACTCGACGAGTGCCCTTCCAGCGGGGCGGCTGAGTCCAGCGGGGCGGCTGTGTCCAACGGGGCGGATCTGTCACGCCACCTCGACCATGGCAAGGCCGCGCGGGCGACTGTTCACTGACTCGAAGCCAGTTTCGGTGCAGATGACGATGTCCTCGATGCGAGCGCCGAATCGTCCGGTCTCATAGAAGCCGGGCTCGATGCTGAAGGCCATGCCGGGCTCGATCCGCAGGGTATTGCCCTTCACGATGTAGGGCTCCTCGTGGGTCTCGAGGCCGATCCCGTGCCCGGTGCGGTGGATGAACAGATCGCCGAGCCCGGCGTCGCGCAGCACAGCGCGTCCGGCCTCATCGATCGCTTCGCAGGCAACTCCCGGTGCGATGGCGGCGCAGGACGCTTGCTGTGCCCGTTCGAGGACCTCGAACCATTCGCGGTATACGGCAACCGGCTCGCCCACCGAGTAGGTGCGGGTGCTGTCGCTGCAGTATCCGTCAGGCATCGACCCGCCAATATCGACGACGACTGGATCGCCAACCTCGATGACCCGGTCCGACACCTCATGATGCGGACTCGCGCCATTCGGGCCACTCGCAACGATGACGAAGTCGACACTCACATGGCCGGCCGCGAGAATCCGCTCGGCGATATCGCGGCCGACCTCGCGCTCAGTGCGGCCGGGCCGCAACAGTCCGGCAACGTCGGCATGGACAGCATCGATCGCCGCCCCTGCATTGCGGAGCGCAGCAATCTCGGCGGAATCCTTGCGCATGCGGAGTGGATGGATGATCGGGCCCGCGATGACCTGACGCGCGCCGGGCATGGCGGCACGCAGGCGCAGGACTTTTTCGGCCCACATGTGGTCGTCGAGCGCGATGGTGCCGGCGCCCGGAAGCAGGCTCGCCACGAGACTCACGGGATCGTCGGTCTCGCCCCATGCATGCAGTGTCAGGCCGAGGACGCCGATCGGGCTCGCCTTGGCGGCCAGCACCTCGAGGCCGGGCACGACCATGACCGGATCGCCCGCGGATGGAAGGACAAGGCAGGTGAGCCGTTCGAGCGGCACGGCCTCATAGCCGGTGAGATAGCGCAGGTCCGGACCGGGTGTCACGAGCAAGGCATCGATGCCTGCGGTGGAGGCTGCCTGCTGGACTGCGCGCAGTCGGGTGCGGTATACGGAGTCGTCTAGGTGAGTGCTCACCAACACACCGTAAGCCATGGCAGATCTTTGGCATCATTGGCTAATGCCCACCGGTCCCGTCCTGCTCCTCGACTCAGCATCGCTCTACTACCGGTCCTTCTACGCCCTCCCCGAATCGATGACTGCTCCGGACGGCCGACCCCATAATGCGGTCCGCGGGTTCCTGTCGACCCTCACTCGCCTCGTCGTGCAATACCGGCCGTCCGCGGTCGTGTGCTGCTGGGACGATGACTGGCGGCCGGCATGGCGTGTCGACCTCCTCCCCTCCTACAAGACCCACCGACTGGCTGCCGAAGTTGCGGCCGGTGCCCCGCTCGCTGAGGCTGCACCGGATTCGCTGGCCGAGCAGGCGGAAGCTATTGGCGAAATCGTGATCGCGATGGGCTTGGCTCGGCCAGGTGCACCAGGTTTCGAAGCCGATGACATCATCGCGACCCTCGCTGCGAGCGGACGCGGTTCGACCATTGTCGTTTCCGGCGACCGCGATCTCGTTCAGGTGGTCCGCCCCGGTGTTCAGGTACTCCTCACCGTGAATGGCGGCATGGATAAGTGGCCGCTGCTCGACGACGAGGCCGTGGTCGAGCGCTTTGGGGTCGCGGCACACAGCTACGTCGACCTTGCCGTCCTTCGTGGCGATCCGTCCGACGGCATTCCCGGGGTACCTGGCATCGGGCCGAAGACTGCAGGCGCGCTCATCGCCACCTACGGCGGAATCGACGGACTCCTCGGTGCAGTCGCGAAGGGGGAGGTTGCCAAGCCGCTCACGCCCCGTCTCGCCGGACTCCTCGACGAGCATCGCGACCTCATCGGACGGATGCGCCTCGTGGCATCCGCACGCACCGATGCCCCGTTCAGCTCCGCCGATACCGGGCCGAGTGAGGTCAGGGCCGAGTCGCTGGCAAGCCTCGCGGCGGCATGGGGGGTTCGGCGGTTTGTCGACGAGGCGCTTGAGGCGCTCGAGTCTGTGCGGGCGCCTGAGTAGGCGCGTGCGCTCGAGTCTGTGCGGGCGCCTGAGTAGGCGCGTGCGCTCGAGTCTGTGCGGAAGGCTCAAACGGTCGACGAGTAGGCGACGACCCCGCGATTAAGCCGGTCAGCGGCCTCGTGCGCATGGCTGCGCAGCGGGGATCCGGCGGGCACTGCCTGTGCGACCTGACCGAGAAGGTCGATGACCTGTCGGGTCCATCGAACGAAGTCGCCGGCGGTGAGATCGCCCGAGGACAGGATTGACAGCAGTTGCGCCCCCGAGGCCCAGCGGTGGGTCGCCCAGACGAAGCCGAGATCGAGTTGGCGGGTGATCTCCAGGCCGCGTCGAGCCTCGGCCTCGTGCACTTCTTCCCTGACCTCCGCCATCGCAACGAGGACATCGCGCACCGGGCCTCGCGGCAGTCTCGGCGCCTCGCCGTCGTCCATCGATCGCGACTCGTATACGAGGGCCGCGCACGCGGCTGCGAGATCCTGAGCGCCGAGGCCCTCCCAGACCCCGGCCCGCACGCACTGGGCGGCGAGGAGATCTGATTCCGTGTAGAGGCGCATGAGCGTCCGGCCGGCCTCGGTGACCTCCGCATCGTCGCCCGCCGAGGTGAGGTACTCGAGATCCGCGAGAACTTCGGTCACGCGATCGAATCGGCGGGCAATCGAGTTCGTTCGGCCCTCGACTCGCTGCTCGAGATCATGCATCTCACGTCGAGCCCGCATATAGCGCTCGGCCCACCGGGCATGCTGCTCACGGTCAGCGCACCCATGACACGGGTGCTGCCGCAGTTGCATGCGAAGCAGGGCGATCTCGGCATCGTCGGCGGTATCAGACTGCCGTGAGCGACGACCGACGGTCGCGTCGCCGACGATCTCGCGCATCGCCGCGGCCAGGTCACGTCGAGACTGGGGATTGCGGGGGCTGAACCCCTTGGGAATGCGCACATGGCCGAGAGCTGTCACGGGCGAGGTGATCTCGACGGAGGAGATCCGGCGGACCTGCCGATCGATCGTGAGGACCATCGGTCGAGGCTCCTCCTTCGGGCTTCGGCTCACGTGGTCCAAGATCACGGCCGGCCCCGCGCGACGTCCTCCCGGGATGAGGAAGACATCGCCGGGCTTGAGCGCTCGCAGCGATTCCACCGCTGCATCGCGGCGCCTGTTCGCCGAGTCGCGGGTGAGGACCTTTTCACGCCGCGACAGCGCCTCACGGAGCTCGGCATACTCCTGGTAGTCGCCGAGATGGCAGGTCATGGCGTCGTGGAAGCCATCAAGGGCGTCCTCATGCTTGCGGACCTGCGTCGCAAGGCCGACGACGGAGCGATCCGCCTGAAACTGCGCGAAGGAGGTCTCGAGCACCTCGCGTGCCGGATGACGGCCGAGGCGGGCAACGAGATTCACCGCCATGTTGTACGAGGGCTGGAACGACGAACGCAGCGGATAGGTGCGGGTCGAGGCGAGCCCGGCCAGCGATCGAGGATCGAGACCGGCGTGCCAGAGCACAACCCCGTGTCCCTCGACGTCGATGCCGCGCCGCCCCGCGCGGCCGGTCAGCTGGGTGTACTCCCCCGGCGTGAGCTCGACGTGGGTCTCGCCATTCCACTTCACGAGTTTCTCGAGCACGACAGAGCGAGCAGGCATGTTGATGCCGAGGGCAAGGGTTTCGGTCGCGAAGACCACCTTGAGCAACCCGGACTGGAACAGGTCTTCCACGACCTCCTTGAAGGTCGGAAGCAGGCCGGCGTGATGCGAGGCGATCCCGCGTTCAAGGCCTTCGATCCATTCGTCGAAACGCAATGCCGCGAGGTCCTCGTCCGGCAGGCTTCGTGTCAGCTCAAGGACGCGGTGCCGCACCCTGGTGCGCTCCTGCCCCGAGTTGAGCCGAAGACCCGCCGCTAGGCATTGCTGAACGGCGTCGTCGCAGCCGGCACGGCTGAAGAGGAAGTAGATCGCCGGCAACAGTCCATCGCGTTCGAGACGCTCGACGACATCCCGCCGATACGGCGTGTGCGTCGAACGGGCGCGACGGTTTCCGCGCCCAGGCTTCGAATCGGGGGTGCGCGATCGATGGTGCTCGTCACGGGCAAGGCGGACGAGGTCGGGGTTGACGAGTTGCTGATCATCGTCGATGAACAGGTCGTACATCTTCGATCCGGCGATGACATGCTGCCAGAGCGGCACGGGCCGGTGCTCCTCGACGATGATGTCGGTGTCGCCGCGCACGGTCTCGAGCCAGGCACCGAACTCCTCGGCATTGCTCACGGTTGCCGAGAGCGCTGCAACGGTTACCGAGTCCGGGAGGTGGATGATGACCTCCTCCCACACGGCCCCGCGGAACCGGTCGGCGAGGTAGTGGACCTCGTCCATGACCACGTACGCGAGATTCTGGAGCGTCGACGAGCCGGCGTAGAGCATGTTGCGGAGGACCTCGGTCGTCATGACGACCACGGGCGCCTCGCCGTTGACACTGGTGTCGCCGGTGAGCAGGCCGATGTCATCCTCGCCGTAGCGGGCGATGAGGTCACGGTATTTCTGATTCGACAACGCCTTGATGGGTGTCGTGTAAAAGCACTTGCGGCCGGTTGCGAGCGCAAGGTGGATGGCGAACTCGCCGACGACGGTCTTGCCCGAGCCGGTGGGCGCTGCGACGAGCACGCCGCGGCCAGCCTCGAGGGATTCGCAGGCGCGCTGCTGGAAGTCATCGAGACCGAAGGGATAGAGATCGGCGAAGGCGGTGAGCTCGGAGTGCCGACGTTTCGTCCGCTCGACCGCCGCGGCGTAGCGTTCAGCGGGCGAGACCATGCACCAAGGCTACGTCCTCAAGGCGACTTCGGTTCCCGTCCGGCGCCGAGGCCAGCTCAGATCGGTTCTGGATCGTCGATCGGCGAGGTGATGTCGTCGTCGAATTCGGAGAAGTCAGGGTCGCCAGCCCTCTTGCGGCGGCGGCGTCGGTCGTTGAGCAGGCAGATGCCGACAGCTATGCCGACGAGGACGAGGAGCGGCCCGGCGAGGAGGAGGAGGTTGATGGGGTCGCCTGTCGGGGTGGCGACCGCGGCGAAGATGAAGACGCCGAAGATGATCCACCGCCACCATGAGATGAGCCGCGCGCCGCTGAGAATCCCGGCGAAGTTGAGCAGGACAAGGAGCAGCGGGAGGAGGAAGCCCACCCCGAAGACGAGAATCGTTCGAATGAAGAATGAAAGATAGCGATCGACCGAGACGATGTTCTCGACCCCTTGCGGGGTGAAGCCGAGGAGGATCTCCAGCCCAAACGGCAGGACGAAGTAGGCGAGGAGGACTCCGGCGCCGAAGAGTGGTGTTGCCACGGCCGCAAAGCCCAGTGCCCAGCGCCGCTCATTTCGGTGAAGGCCCGGGGTGACAAAGCGCCAGAGCTGGTAGAGCCATACGGGCGCACTGAGCACGAGGCCGGCAACAGCTGCAACCTGCATCTGCAGCACGAACGGATCCGCGACGCCCGTCAGGGCAAGAGTGACCGTTCGGCCCTCACCCTGAGCCTGCTCGACGACAGCTTCGAACGGCTCGCTCAGCCACGCGAACAGCTGGACGTAATACACCCAACCGACCACCATGCCGATCGCGACTGCGATACCCGACTTGACGAGGCGGGACCTCAGTTCGCGGAGATGATCGGTGAGCGGCATGGCCACGGCTGACTTCACCATGCGAAACCCACGTGCATTACCTCGATGTCAGGCGTCCGCGGACTTCTCAACGGGCGGCGCAGGCGGGGCCGGAGTCTGCTCGGCTTCGGCAGCGGTTACCGCCGTGTCGTTTCCGGCGAGCCCCTTTGTCTCGGCCTTGAAGATGCGCATGGAGCGACCGAGGCCGCGGGCCGCATCGGGAAGCCGCTTCGCTCCAAAAAGCAGGAGGATGAGGGCCACGATGATGAGCCACTCCCAGCCCTTCATGTTCGTCAGCATGGTGCACCCTTCGTCGACATGGTGGTTCAGGGACCCTCAGCGTACGCCGCGAGTGCCCGCTTCGCTGCATCCGCCACTGACTTGCGCAAATCCGCGGGCGCGAGCACCTCTGCCACGCCCCCGAGCGAAAGCATCATCCGGACGAGCCACTC
>CALPZT020000057.1 GCA_943328365.2 Bifidobacterium breve
CGATGCCGATGATGGTCTCGAGCCGGCCCAGCGGATCGCCCGCGATGAACTTCGCCTCCTGCGTTCCCACCGAGCTGTTGATCATGACCCTGACGTTCTGCTCGAGGCGACCCGCCTCGTCGACGGGGCCATCGCCCTGCCACGCCATCTTGAGGTCGACCGTCGCCTGGCCAGTCTGCGGGTTCACCCCGATGGGCTCCACGGTGATGATGAGCCCCGGCTGATCGGTCGGTCCAAGACCACCGGTCACATTGTTCGTGCCCTCGGAGTTGTAGAAGCTCACCACGAGGACATAGAGCACCGCCACCAGGGCGAGGATCGCGACGAGCACCCGGCGCCCGCGGCGCGAGAGGGGGCGCGGCCGAGGCGTGGCGACTGTTCGCCGCCGGCCGATGGACACGGCCACCGCTAGACGCGCAGGTACTTGCGGAGGGTGAAGAACGCGGAGAGCCCGGCAAGCAGGATACCCACGACGAACATCAGCGGGGCGATAGCGAACACCGCATCCCATCCGACGAACGAGGTGAACTGGAACGATGGCGCGAGGATCTGGTCGATCACGACGGCCTTCGTGACGATGAGGCCGAAGATCGCCAGCACCGCCCCCACTCCAGCCGAGAATGCGGCCTCGAGCAGGAAGGGCAGTTGGATGTAGAAGTTGGACGCCCCGACAAGGCGCATGATGCCGGTCTCACGGCGTCGGCTGAACGCCGCCACCCTCATCGTGTTCACGATGAGGAGCACCGTCACGACAAGCATCGACAGGGCGATGAGGAGCGCGATGAGCTGGAGGCCGCCGAGCAGTCTGAAGAACTTGTCGAGGATCTGCCGCTGGTCGTTGACCTGCTCGATCCCGGGACGGCCGGCGAACGCCGACGCGACGACTTCATAGCTCGTCGGATCCGAGAGCTTCACGCGGAAGGACTCCGGCAGTGCTCCCTGCGACACGTTGTCGGCGATCGGCGAGTTCTTGAACTGCTCCTGGAACCGCGCGTAGGCGTCGGCCTTCGACTCGTAGAAGATCTCCTGCACGAGGGGTCGAAGCGACTCGAGGTCGGACTTGATCTGATCGCGCTGCGCCTGGGTGACGGCCTCGCCGCTGCACGAGGGAGTGTCACTGCCCTTGCTGCACAGGAAGATCGAGACCTCGACCTTGTCGTACCAAAAGTCCTTCATCGTCGTGACCTGCGCACGCACGAGCATGCTCGCTCCGAACAGCCCGAGCGATACAGCAACGGTGATGATGACCGCGAGGGTCATGGTGAGGTTGCGGCGCAGGCCGCTGCTCACCTCGCTGGCGACGAATGTGGCGCGCATTACTGGGCGTACCCGTAGACGCCGCGCGACTGGTCGCGCACGAGGTGGCCGCCGTCGAGCTCGATGACCCGGCGGCGCATCTGGTCGACGATATTCGAGTCATGGGTCGACATCACGACCGTGGTGCCGAGCTGATTGATGCGATCGAGAAGCTTCATGATGTCGGCCGATGTTCCGGGGTCGAGGTTTCCGGTCGGCTCGTCGGCGATGAGGATCATCGGACGATTCACGAATGCCCGCGCGATCGCCACGCGCTGCTGCTCGCCGCCGGAGAGCTCATCGGGACGCCGAAGCTCCTTGCCCTCGAGGCCGACGACCTCGAGCACCTCAGGCACGACGCGCTTGATGTGGCTCTTGGGCTTGCCGATCACCTCGAGGGCGAAGGCCACGTTCTCGGCGACGGTCTTGTTCGGGAGGAGCCGGAAATCCTGGAACACGGTGCCGATCTGGCGGCGCAGCCCGGGGATTTTCCAGTTTGAGAGCTTGCTCAGCTCCTTGCCAGCAACCCACACCTGGCCGCTCGTCGGGCGCTCCTCGCGCAGGACGAGCCGAAGGAAGGTGGACTTGCCAGAACCCGACGGCCCCACGAGGAAGATGAACTCCCCCTTTTCAATCTCCAATGAGACGGCGTCAAGTGCTGGCCGGTTCTGGCTCGCATAGATCTTGGACACGCGGTCGAAGAGGATCACGGAATGAGTCTAAGCGGAGTTCGGCAGTGCCTATGCCGCCCCGCGCTGCATGCGCCATCGAATGCCCGACTCGATGAAGGAATCAATCTCGCCATCGAGGACACCCGAGGTGTTGCCCGTTTCGGTTTCGGTGCGCAGATCCTTCACCATCTGGTACGGATGCAGCACGTACGACCGCATTTGATTGCCCCATGAGCCTGCCGTATCGCCCTTGAGGGCGTCCATCTTCGCCCGCTCCTCATGCCTGCGTCGCTCGAGCAGCTTCGCCTGGAGCACCGCCATCGCGGTGGCCCGGTTCTGCAGCTGGGAGCGCTCGTTCTGGCACGACACGACAATGCCGGTCGGAAGGTGGGTGATGCGCACCGCCGAGTCAGTCGTGTTCACTCCCTGGCCGCCCGGGCCGCTCGACCGGTAGACGTCCACGCGAAGGTCGTCGTCCGGAATCTCGACACTCTCCGCCTGAGCGACCACCGGGATCACCTCGACCCCTGCGAAGGATGTCTGGCGCCGGCCCTGATTGTCGAAGGGCGAGATGCGGACGAGGCGATGGGTGCCCTGCTCGACCGAGAGGGTTCCGTACGCGTAGGGGGCCTTGACCGCGAATGTCACCGACTTGATGCCGGCCTCCTCGGCATAGGACGTGTCGTAGACCTCGATCGGCCAGTTGTGCCGCTCGCAGAAGCGCGAGTACATGCGCAGGAGCATCTCGGCCCAGTCGGCCGCGTCGACCCCGCCCGCCTCCGCCCGGATCGTCATGAGCGCCTCGCGGGCGTCGTATTCGCCGGAGAGCAGCGTGCGAACCTCGAGCTCGGCGACTGCCTGCGCAAGGTCGTCGAGCTCTTTCATTGCCTCAGCGATCGCAGCCTCATCGCCCTCGTCCTCGGCGAGCTCGAAGAGAATCGGCAGGTCGCCCAGGCGCCTGCTCAGCGCCTCGAACTTGCGCACCTCGCCCTGCACGAATGACAGCCTCGACGTGATCTGCTGGGCCTGCTCAGGGTCGTCCCACAGGTCGGGGACCGATGCCTGAGCCTCGAGGTCAGCGATCGATTCGCGCATCTGCGGCAGGTCGAGTACCTGCTCGATGCTGCTGAGGACGGTATTCAGTGCCGCGATGCGCTCTTGGACCTCGGAGGATGCCACGAGGCCCAAGGGTACGTGGCCCGGTCACGGAGCGGTTCGGTAGTCCAGCCGGGCAGAGGATTCGATCCGGACCCGGTCGCTTCGCAGCGACCCGAAGAAGGGCAGGCGCAATGGCTCGCTCAGCCGGACTCGCACGGTGACGCCGTCGGTCGTGATCGACTCGATCGCGATCTCGTCGCTCCCGCGGGCAATGCCAACCTGGCGCCGGGCAGCCGATGCGACGGCCACCGGGCTCAGCCTGGTGCCGATCGAGGCACCGTTGGCGTAGTAGCTGTCGAGGTCGATCGACTGAGCCCCGGCCAGGGCCGCTGAATCCCCCAGCGACATCAGCGCTCGCCGCTGGAGAAAGGCGGCCGACACGTCGACGGCGACTGCCACGGCCAGGATGCCGACGACGATCATGCCGATCCCGAGGAGGAGGACGCTCCCGCGCTCATCCCGCTGCAAGCCAGACCAGGCGGCGCTCAAGACGAACCCCGGAAGACGTCGACGGGCACCTCGTGCATCGCGTGGATCGGCACCGAGAACGAACGACCGTCCGCGAGGCTTGACGGAATCCACGGCAGGTCGACCGCCCAGTCGAGGTCAACGCTCACCACGGCCCCAGGCGCGAGGCAGTCGCCGCCACCGCACGTGATGCTCAGCGATGAAGGGGGCAATTCGAAGCCTTGGTCGAGAAACGCGAGCCGGGCCGCGACATCGGCCCGCTGATGTCCGAGCGGGACCGAGTCAGCGCTCACAAATGCCCGCCCCGCCTCACGAGCCGCCTGGGAGCTCGCGAACGCCGCCGCCTGCACCCGCATGACCGACATGACGATGTAGGCGAGGGGCATGAGGACGAGGACGCCGATGACGAGGAATTCGGTGACGGCGCTGCCGCGGTCGCTCGACGCGGATCGGCGAGTGGACGCTCTGGCAGTCACTGGACGTGTCACGGCTGCTCCGCAAGCGCGTGACCGTCAATGTGCATCGCCGTCGGCCCGAGCAGGCCGAGGAGCGGGAGTTGTGCATCGACACCGACCGCGACGACAAGAACTCCCTCATGATTCTCGCGCCAGACGGTGATGTCCTCAACGACATCGCCCGCCACGTTGCCGGCGAGCAGGGCCCTCGTGCGCCGCTCCCCTGCGCCGAGATCGGCGCCCGCCAGGGCTGCGGCCCGGGCGCCCTCGGCAGCAGCGGCCGTGATCGTGGCCCGGACGTGCAGTACGAGTGCGATCTGGAGTACGGCAAGGCCGACAGCGAGCAGGATCGGGGCAACGAGGGCGAACTCGACGGTGGCGTTGCCGCGCTCCGCCGCCAGCCGCCGGATAGGCGGCGAGCGGTCGGCGCGATGGCAGTCGATCACGGAGCTGAGACCGACGAGATCGCCCGGTTGAGGACCGAGGTCAGCTGATCGTCGGCAATGAGCCAGATGGCGGTGACGAGGCCAGCGGTCATCACCGAGACAAGCACCCAGCCAGGCACGTCTCCACGATCCTCGGCGAGGGTCGAGAGCCGCGCCGCAAACCGGGCATAAGCGCGAGTGGTCATGGACATTATTGCTCCTTCTTGTTGGGTTGGATTTCATTGATGGGTCGGCTATCGAACGATGAGTTGCAGGCTCTGGAATCCCGGGAAGAGTGCGATGAGAACGACCGTCGGCAGGATCAGGAAGACAACCGGGATGAGCATCGCGACGTCCTTGCGGCCCGCTGCCTCCATGAGCGAGCGCCTCCCCGCTGCCCGAGCATCCGCCGCCTGCGCACGCAGCACCTCTGCCATCGGCGTGCCCCGCTCGATCGCCATGATGAGTCCGTCGACGAAGCGCTCGACCTCGGGGCTCGCCGTACGCTCGGCAATCCCGCGCAGCGCCTGATCGAGCGGGGCGCCAGCCCGCAGCTCGCCCATGGCAACGCCGAACTCAGCCGCGAGATCCCCGCTCACCGTGCGAGTCACCCGCTCGATCGCGGCGACCGGTGATTCTCCTGCAGCGACCGCAAAGGCGAGCAGCTCGGCAACGACCGGGAGCTGCTGGCCCATCCGGACCTTTCGAGCCTTGACCTGACGTGCGAGGTGCCGATCGGCGAACAGCAGCGCTACCCCGGCACCGAACAGTGGCAGCACCACGATTGCGATCGCCGCCCCGCCCCGGGCGATGGCCACGAGGCCGAGCAGCCCCCCGCACACAATCCCGACGGCTCCGAAGGCGATCTGCTCGACCCGAAATGCATCGAGGTCGTCACCGCGCCCAGCCCGGCGAAGGCGTGCCCGCAGTGAGGCATCCGATGAATCCGAACGGCTCGGTCGCGCAAGTGCGATGAGCGTGGTCATGGCAGACGCGGCCGGACGCTGGGTGCGGGCAGTCGCCGGGGAGGAGGGATCGTAGGGTGCGATCCGGCTGATGATGCTCGGCCGGCTCGTCGCGCCCAAGCGCGCCATCAGGAGGAGGGCCCCGCACGCGAACGCAAGCCCGAGCAGCGCGCCTGCTGCCTGCGGGGTCACGGGGCGGCCATCCGGGGCTCAGCGGGCAGCCGCCCGATGAGGAGCATGACCCGGTAGGCGGTGAACGACATTCCGGCGGCGACGAGGAGTACGAGCGCACCTGTGAGTGACGCGTAGGCCTGCGCGGCCTCGGGCCGTGAGCACAGGAGCGCCAGCGTGATCCACGGCGCTGCAACGGCGAGCCGCGCCGCGCTCACCGTCCAGCTCTGGCGCGACTCGATCTCGCCGCGGGTTCGCGCGTCCTCGCGCAGCAGCGCGCTCAAGGTGCGAAGGACGGTTCCGAGGTCGGTGCCGCCCACCTCACGGGCGATGCGGAGCGACGCCGTGACCCGATCAGCAACCGGATCGCTCAACGACTTCTCGAGTACGTCGAGCGACGCGAGGAACGAGCCGGTGGCCCGGTATTCGCCCTCGAAGAGCCGAAAGGACTCGCGCAGCGGCTCGGGACCCCTATGCCCGAGTTGACCGACAGCCTCCGGGAGCGACATGCCCGCTCGGACGGCCGAGACGAGCGCATCGACAGCATCGGGCCACGCCGACCGAAGTGCCTTCTGGCGTGCTGCTGCGCGACGCCGAAGCAAGAGGATCGGAATGTAGGCCGCGACGCCTCCGGCAATGAGCGCGGCCATGGGCACGGCCGTGACGAGAAGAGCTGCGACAGCGACGAGCAGTGCCCCTGCTGCGCACGCGCCGACCAGGCTCGGCACCGTTGCGCGCGGTATCCCCGACTGGTCGATGAGCTGCTGCAGTCGACTGCGCGATCCAGCCCCTGGCGCATCACCTGATACTCCGCCCGACCCGAACCGATCGGTCACGGCGAACAGGACGAGCATCGCGCCGAGGCCCGCGATGAGGCCGACGACGGCCCCCATCAGGCAGCCCGCCCGCGACGAACCCCAGGCCGATCATCGCTCCGGAGCAGCTCGACAAGGTCGAAGCCAGCCTGCGCGAACCGCTCCGCGTGGGGAGGGAAACCGCCAGCCCGCTCCAGCCCCGACCCGTGATCGGAGAAGACGTCCGACATCTCGACCACGCCCGACTCAACCCGGCCCGGCAGGGCTGCAATCTCGCGTATGCGACGCCCGCCGTCGTGGCCGGTGGCCGTATGAACGACGAGGTCGACGCAGCCCGCCACCGTGGGCACGACGAAATCCCCGGGAATGTTCTGCCCCGCCAGCAACGGAAGGGTGCAGAGCTTGGTCACGGCCTCCCGGGCACTGTTCGCATGCAGGGTGGCCATCGCCGGCATGCCGCTATTCATGGCGACCAACAGGTCAAGCGCCTCTGACTGCCGAACCTCGCCGACGATGAGCCGAGTTGGCCGCATGCGCAGCGCCTCGCGGACAAGTCGCCGCAGCGGTATCTCGCCCGTGCCCTCGAGGCTGGCATCGCGAGTCTGCATCGCAACCCAGTCGGGGTGGGCGACCTGCAACTCGAATACCTCCTCGCAGGAGACGATGCGCTCGTGCATCGGCACGCACCCGAGGAGTGCGCTCAGCAGCGTGGTCTTGCCGGCCTGCGTGCCGCCGGCGACCACGATGTTCAGCCCGCTCACGACCGCTGCCGACAGGAATGCCGCCGCCTGGGCGCTCACGGTGCCGGCGGGCACGAGGTCGTCGATATGCCTGGGCCGCATGACGAATCGGCGCACGTTGACCGACCAGTGGCGGCGGGTGATGTCAGGAATGACGACGTGCAGGCGGCTGCCGTCGGGCAGCATTGCGTCGACGAACGGGCTGCTCGTGTCGAGGCGTCGCCCGGAGATGCGGAGCATCCGCTCGACGAGATCGCGGACCTCGCGATCGGTGAGCACGACCGTGGTGAGCTCGCTGCGCCCGGCTCGCGCGACGAAGACTCGTCCGGGCTCGTTGATCCAGATCTCCTCTACGGTCGGATCGTCGAAGAACCGCTGGAGCGGGCCGAAACCGGCGACCGCGTGCTGCACCTCCAGCGCAAGCTGCACGGGATCGATGCGAAGCGCCTCGCCGGACGCGAGCGCCTCGCCTACCGCATCGGCCACCGTCTGCTCGATCGCATCGCGAATCGCGTCGTGATCGCGCATCGGGTCGATGCCGCGCGTGCGAATGAGCTCGCGAACGCGCTCCTCGGCGATGACCCGCACCTGCGTGCGCTCCGCGTCGAGACCCATGGCCGAACCCCCTGTCGCCGTGACGTTGACGCAGCGACCTCAGCGCGAGAACGTGGCGCCCGGTGCTGCTGACGCCGACGGTACGTCGACCGGTCGCGTCGAATCCAGCCCCGGATCCAGCCTGTGGATAACCAGTTCAGACGGGCCGGATAACCGGCACCCGGAGTGACGGATCGCGCTGGCACGCCCGAAAGGATCGGGCGAGTTGCCCCATCTGCAATCACCCACGTGGACACC
>CALPZT020000058.1 GCA_943328365.2 Bifidobacterium breve
ATCCTTACGCGACCCAAACCTTTTGACCACCAACCGATGACGAAGTTGCCCAATGCTTCGGGTCAACCGGGGATCACCCGGAAACAACGACATCAGGAGTCATCATGAGGATCAACCGAAACGCCATCGCGGCGGTATCGATCACAGCCGGCATCGCCGGCGCACTTGTCCTGTCGGCAATGCCTGCGCAGGCGCATCCCGGCCACAACGGCGCGCGCGATGGTGGGGGTGGCGGCGGGTTCGTCGTCGATTGCGCGTTCAGCCACTCAGCGACGGTCGATCCGATCGTCATGCCCGGCCACACCGGGATGAGCCACCTGCATGAGTTCTTCGGCAACACCACGACGAATGAGAACTCCACCGGGGCAACGCTCCTCGCCGGCTCCACGACCTGCAGCGACTCCAATGATCGCTCCGCCTACTGGGTGCCGGCACTCTTCCAAGACGGCGTACGCGTCGCCCCGATCGGTGCTCGCGTGATGTACGAGGGCCGCGGTGCCGATGTCACTGCCTTCCCGGCAGGCTTCATGGCAGTCGCGGGCCGCACGGATCAGACGGCAGCCTGGGGTTGTGCCGCGCCGGGCCAGCGGCTGACGCTCGGAACGAGCGTGGCGTCAGTTCCGACCTGCGCGACCGGGTCTCGGCTCGTTGCCCAGATCAACTTTCCGCAGTGCTGGGACGGGTCAAGCCTTGACAGTGCAGACCACATCTCGCACCTCGTCTTCGGGACATCATCTGCTGGCCAGGCGACAGTGTGCCCCGCTGACCACCCCGTCCGGGTTCCCCAGGTCCGCATCGCGGTCACATATCCGGCGGCTGCCACCGGTGGCAGCGGCGTGACTTTGTCGAGCGGTGCGGCATCGACCCTGCACGCAGACATCTTCGAGGCCTGGACCGGTAACAGCCTGCAGAATCGCATCAGTGGTCGTGGGGGCCGCGGCGGCCAGCG
Organism: Bifidobacterium breve; assembly: GCA_943328365.2. Taxonomy (GTDB): domain Bacteria; phylum Actinomycetota; class Actinomycetes; order S36-B12; family S36-B12; genus WLND01. Next base: position 950 of record CALPZT020000058.1, read on the forward strand.
TCCGGCAGCAACCGTCGGCCAGAACGGCCAGCAGGCCGCAGACGTGACAGGCGCGCAGGCTGTCGTGACAGATCAGGCTCAGGCTCCGGCCGCGGGCCAGGGCAATCGGGGCGATGGCGGACGCCGCGGCCCGGGTCAGCGCGGCGGTGGGGCAGTGCCCGTGGCCCCGGCTGCCTAGTCTTCGAGGCTGCCTGCTCAGCGAACGTCCACGATCGAGGGCTCGTCCCACTGCCGCACGGCAGGAGGACGAGCCTTCGATCGTTGGCGGCCAGCCGCGATAAGCACCAGCGGCTACCACCATCGCTCCGGGTACGAGCGATATCCGAGCAGCCGATTCGCCATGATGGCGAGCACCACGACGAGCGCCGTGTAGGTCATGAGGATGAGGTAGGCGCGGGGGGCATCGAGGAGTTCGAAGCTGAGGAGGAGCGCAGCGAAGGGCACCGCGCAGGCCGGTGCATGGAAGATTCCGAGCAGGTACATGACGAACAGCGTGACGGCGGCGGCAATGATGCCCCGAATGGTGATCGGCCAGGTGAAAGCGGCAAGGCCGATACCGATGATGCCCGCTGATGCGTATGCCGCCAGGACGCGAAACGGCCTGCTCCCTGGCAGTTGCGGCTGAGCCACAATGAGCACGAACGAGACCATGGGCGCGATGAGCAGCGTGTGTATGAAGTCAAGTTCACCGGCGAGCAGTCTGCTCGAGCCGAGAATGATCGCGATGCCAAGGGTTTCGACGAACACGAGCGAGACGAGGTTGCCAACCGGCATCCGCTCAGTGGTGTCGGTGATTGGCTGGACCCGACCGAGGCGCCGAATGCTGACCATCGCATCCCTTCGCCGGCGCTGACACTCGGCGCTTCCCTTCGGCGCCGTCGTTCAGTCGAAAGGGTAGACGACCCCGGTGAGCTCTTCGCTGACGGTCCAAAGCCGCCGCCCATCGGCATCGCTCATGGCGGCCTTCGATCGCCCGACGACACGGGGGTGCCCTCGCTGCTCCATGAAGCCATCCGGACCGATGTACGAGTCGCCGGGCAGGCCCGGCATGGTCGCGGCAAAGAGAGTAGGCAGGGCGCCCATGGCCGCTGACTGAGCAAGGACGCTGTTCGCCATGTGACTCATCCGGGCGCCGATCGAACTGCCGCGCATCGTCGGGCCAGCGGACTGGAGGTTGGTGTTCGCGTATCCGGGGTGGGCGGCAAGTGCGAGGAGCGACAACCCGGCGGCATCGATGCGGTGCTGAAACTCGCTGGTGAACAGCAGGTTGGCAAGCTTGCTCTGACCGTAGGCTCCCCATGCGCGGTACTTGCCGCTGCCCATGAGGTCCTCGAAGTCCATCTTCCCGAGCCGATGGGCCTGGCTGGATACCGTGACCACCCGGGCAGCGGGCTGCGCGACGAGCGCAGGGAGCAGCAGGCCGGTGAGGGCAAAGTGGCCGAGATGGTTCGTACCGAACTGCGTTTCGAAGCCATCAGCCGTTTCACGCCGGGGGATCGCCATGATGCCGGCATTGTTGATGAGGATGTTCAGTCCGTCCGGATGGGTCGCCGACCAGTTATCCGCGAACGCGCGAATCGAGGCGAGATCGGCGAGGTCGAGCTGCGAGACCCCAAGCTGCGCCTGCGGATGCAGGGTTCGGATCTCAGCTGCGGCGTCCTCTCCCTTCTCGACAGTTCGCACGGCCATCGTGACATCGGCCCCGCAACCGGCGAGTGCCGCCGCGGTGTGATAGCCGAGGCCGGAGTTCGCGCCCGTCACGATGACGCTCCTCCCGGTGAGGCGAGGGAGGTCGGCGGCGGTCCATTTGACGCGGTGATCGCTCATGCGGACAGTCTCTCCTATGAGAGTCAAGAGGGCATGCCGTGGTTCCGACCGGGCCGATTTCATCAACGGGTCACCCTCGTATACGCTTACGTGGCTTCACGCCCCCATAGCTCAGTCGGTAGAGCGTCTCCATGGTAAGGAGAAGGTCAACGGTTCGATTCCGTTTGGGGGCTCGGCAAGGGCCTGTGCCCGGCGTCAGCCGGTCGGGTCCGCGTCGTGGCGGGGTAGCTCAGTTGGTAGAGCAAGCGGCTCATAATCGCTGTGTCGCCGGTTCAAGTCCGGCCTCCGCTACTCCGTAAGGAGCGGCAACGCTCGACACATGCACGACACCATCGCAAGAGCGCAGTACCGTCATGCGAAGATCTACCGTCATACGAAGATCTACCGTCATACGAAGATCGAATCACCAGTCGCATTCCCGCGGCGAGCCAGGAAGAGGAAGTGTCATGGGCAAGGCCACCGACGTCCGACCGAAGATCACCTTGGCGTGCGAGGACTGCAAGCACCGCAACTACATCACGAAGAAGAACCGCCGCAACGATCCTGACCGACTCGAGGCTAAGAAGCACTGCACGAACTGCAATAAGCACACCGTGCACAAGGAAACCCGCTGACGCTCACGCAATCGGGGGCGAAGCCTTGGTGCTGAACGCAGATTTCATCGGTCGGGCATATCCGCCCAGTTCGCCCTATTTCGTGAGCCGCGAGAAGATCCGCGAGTTTGCTCGGGCCATTGGCGAGCGCAACCCGGTATTCGTTGACCGCGATGCTGCCCGGGCGCTCGGCTATGCCGACATCATCGCGCCGCCGACGTTTGCGACCGTTGTCGCAATGGAGTCGAGCCAGACCGTCATGTTCGACCCGGAACTCGGGCTGGATTTCTCCAGGGTCGTGCATGCCGAGCAGTCCTACTCGTACTCCCGTCCGATCTGTGCCGGCGATGAGCTCATCGTGAGCTCGATGATCGAGAACATTCGAGTGGTGGCGGGCAACGACATGCTCACGACGAAGGCGAGCATCGACACGGTGAGTGGCGAGCATGTGCTCACGACGACATCAGTCCTCGTCTCACGAGGGGTCCAGACGCCATGACAGCGACCGTTCGCTACGCAGACACCGTGGTGGGCTACGAGCTTCCCCCGGCATCATTCCCCCTTGCGCGCGTCGACCTCGTGCGCTACGCAGGTGCATCGGGCGACTTCAACGTCATCCACTGGAATGAGCGGATAGCGACCTCGGTGGGCCTCCCCAACGTCATCGCTCACGGCATGCTCACCATGGCCGAGGCCATCAGGGTCGTCACCGACTGGATCGGTGACCCCGGCGCCCTCGTCCAGTACGGCGTTCGATTCACTCGTCCCGTGATCGTCCCCGACGACGATGCAGGCGCCATGCTCGAGGTGAGTGCGAAGGTCACCGAACTTCTCGACGACAACTGCGTGAAGATCGTCATCACCGCGTCCAGCGAGGGCCAAACTGTCCTGGGCAAGGCCCAGGCCATCGTCCGGCTCGCATGAGCGAGGCCCCTGAGCAGGTGCAGGCGCTTGCCCGCGATCGCTCGATTGCCCGGGCCGAAAAGGATTTCGGACGCTCCGATTCACTCCGCGATGAGATCGCTGCGCTCGGCTGGGTAGTGAAGGACACGGCAGACGGCTTCGTCCTGACCCCCAAGCCGCCGTTCACGGTGCTCGCCAACCTCGCTGCCGTGGCAGGGTCAGTGCCTCTGATGCCGGACGCACGATGCACCGTCGCGCTCATCGTTGATGGCTGGCCCGATGACGTCGAGACCTGCCTGCGAGCGCTTCTCGCCAACGCGGGTGCCGATATTGCGGTCATCGCACTCGACTGCGGCGACATTGACGGCGCGGGTGGCCGTCTCCACGAGCTTGCCGTCGAGTTCCCCGGCCGCCTCATCGAGATCCATGTCGAGCAGACGCTCGCCAGGGCAGGCTGGGCTGCTGCGGTTTCAACGCTCGCCGATCTCGCGCACAGCCCACTCTTCGCGATCATGGACATCTCCACTGTCTTCACCGGCGACGCGTAGACGCCCATCCTCGGCACCTTCGACGACATATCGGTCGTGGCCTCTGGATGGCGAGGCGTCAACGTGAATGTCGATGATGCCTGGCGGACATTCGACGACGCCGGGCCCGGCGAGGTCGATGCAGTGCTCGGCTACCTCATGGTGGTGCGTACCGACGCCGCACGCGAGTGCCCCGCGAACCCGAAGGCGGCCTTCTACCGCAACGCCGATATGGAGTGGTCGCTCTCGCTTCGCGAATTCGGAGCGGAGCGAGGCCATGGCCGCATCGTCGTGCCGCCCGGCGAGCTGCCGCTGCAACAAGGCCGCCATCATGCCTACCACGACTCTGATCCCGGATACCGCGACAAGGAGTCCAAGAAGACCTACGACCGCATTCTGCAGCGCTTCCGGGGCAAGACGGGCATCCTCAGCCCGCGCGGGTGATGCTCAGCCGCGCCTAGGCTGGCCTCGTGACCATCAGACTCGCTGACCTGACGACCTTGGGAGTCGGGGGCCCCGCCGCCGACTTTGTCCTCGCGTCGAGCGAGGCCGAGATCATCGACTACGTCACATCCCTCGACGCAGCCGGCCAGCCGCTACTCCTGCTTGGCGGCGGCAGCAACCTCGTCTGCGGGGATGCCGGCTTTGACGGAACGGTCATTGCCATCGGAAACCGCGGTATCGAGGCTCGAGTCGATGGCAATACGGTCGAGATCTCCGCGGCCGCGGGGGAGCCTTGGGACGATCTCGTGGCCTACGCGGCAGGCTCCGAATGGGCGGGCATCGAGGCGCTTTCCGGTATCCCGGGCCTCGTCGGAGCGACTCCGATCCAGAACGTCGGTGCCTACGGCCAGGAGGTCTCGCACACGATCACCCGGGTTCGAGCCCTCGACCGCAGGGCCGGGCAGGTCGTTGAGTTGACCGCCGCGGAGTGCGCCTTCACCTATCGGGGGAGCGCATTCAAGGAGTCTCCTGACCGCTGGGTCGTGCTCGATGTTGCCTTTCGCCTCGCGACCGACGTCGAGAGCGAGGTTCGGTATTCGCAGCTCGCCGATGCGCTCGGACAGCAGATCGGGGACCCTGCGGGAGCCCAGCGAGTCAGGGAAGCCGTGCTCGCGCTCCGTCGAGCCAAGGGGATGATCCTTGACCCACGTGACCCCGATGCGAGCAGTGCCGGATCCTTCTTCACGAACCCGATCGTGAGCGATCTCGTCGCCGCTTCGCTGCCGGCGGAGTGCCCGCGATACCCGGCCGTGGCCGGAGTGAAGGTAAGTGCCGCCTGGCTCATCGAGCACGCAGGCGTGACCCGCGGCTGGCAGGCCCGCGCAGGTTCCCGCGCCGCCGTCTCGTCGAAGCATTCGCTCGCGATCTCGAACCGCGGCGGGGCAACGGCTGCCGAGGTCATCGAGCTTGCGCGCTCAGTGCGCGAGCGCGTCCATGCGGCCTACGGCGTCGAGCTCACCGCGGAGCCGCGCTTCGTGAACTGCTCGCTCGGGCCAATCGAGGGCTGATCGCACCTGCAGGGGCCGGGCAGAGGGGAGGGGTGATGCGCTACCCCTGCACCTCGGACAGCAATGCGGCCATGCGCCCGACGCCCTCGGTGATGTCATCATCCGAGGTGGCGTACGAGAGCCTGAGATAGCCCGGGGTACCGAACGCCTCGCCGGGCACGACGGCCACCTCGACCTCGTCGAGGATGAGCCCGGCCAGCTGCGCCGACGACCCGATGGTCACGCCACGCAGTGATCGTCCGACGAGCTCGCGCACCGACGGGTACACGTAGAAGGCACCCTCGGGCAGCGGGCAGGTGACGCCCGGAATGGCGTCGAGCAGGCCGGTGATGAGCTTGCGGCGCCGATCGAATGCAATCTTCATCTCATCGACCGCGGCGAGATCGCCCTGAACCGCCGCGAGGGCCGCGACCTGCGAGACGTTCGCGACATTGGAGGTTGCATGCGACTGCAGGTTGGTCGCGGCCTTGACGACGTCGGCGGGGGCGATCATCCAGCCCACCCGCCACCCGGTCATTGCGTAGGTCTTCGCGACACCATTCACGATGATGCACGTGTCTGCGAGACCCGGGACGAGCACGGGCATCGATGCGAACTCGGCGTCTCCGTAGACAAGATGCTCATAGATCTCGTCTGTGACGACCCAGATGCCATGGGCCAGGGCCCACTCGCCGACGGCCTGCACCTCGGCCGGGGAGTAGACCGCGCCGGTGGGGTTCGACGGCGACACGAAAACGAGCACCTTCGTGCGAGAGGTTCGGGCTGCTTCGAGTTGCTCGACGGTTGCCCGGTAGCCGGCTGTCTCGTCAGTCATCACCTCGACGGGAACGCCGCCCGCGAGGCGGATCGACTCCGGGTAGGTGGTCCAGTAGGGCGCAGGGAGCAAGACTTCGTCGCCCGGATCGAGAAGGGTCGCGAAGGCGTTGTAGAGGGCCTGCTTGCCGCCATTTGTGACGAGTACCTGCCCGCCGGTGACCGAGTACCCGGAGTCGCGCATCGTTTTGACCGCAATGGCGTCCTTGAGCTCGGGTAGACCACCCGCCGGGGTGTAGCGGTGCCACCTTGGCTCCCGACAGGCTGCGACTGCGGCCTCGACGATGTAGTCGGGGGTCGGGAAGTCAGGCTCGCCGGCACCGAACCCGATGACCGGACGCCCAGCGGCCTTGAGCGCCTTGGCCTTGGCATCGACGGCGAGGGTCGCTGATTCAGCGATTGCGGAGATTCGGTCCGATATCCGAGAGGTCATGGGAGCATCCTTGCAGCCCTTCGAATCGACGCCCACCCATCCCTCGGCTCGGTGCGGGCGAGGTGCGATTGGACCGTTTCGTGGACGGGCCCGTAGACTCTCGGGGCGGTTGTCCGTTGGCGCTAGCCTGCCTTTTGGCTGGTGTCCGGATCTCCACAGGGTCGTAGCTCAACTGGTAGAGCACCGGTCTCCAAAACCGGCGGTTGGGGGTTCA
>CALPZT020000059.1 GCA_943328365.2 Bifidobacterium breve
ACCGGCTCGTCGTCATCCGCTCCGGCGAGGCGCACTCGGGTCAATCGGGGCGCTGAGGCCGTCATGCGCGCCATCGTCATTGCAGCGCCAGGTGACCCGAGCGTGCTGTCCTGGAACGAAGTCCCCGACCCGCAGGCCGGTCCGGGTGAGGTCGTCATCGACATCGCCGCATCGGCCGTGAACCGCGCCGACATCATGCAGCGACAGGGCCACTACCCCCCGCCCCCGGGTGCGAGCGACATCCTCGGACTCGAGTGCTCCGGCACCATCAGTGAGCTCGGTGCAGGCGTGACCTCCCGCTCGGTCGGCGATCAGGTGACTGCGCTCCTCGCCGGTGGCGGCTACGCCGATCGAGTCGCTGTTCCGGTAGGCCAGCTCATGAGCGTCCCTGCGCCAATCCCGCTCGTCGAGGCCGCATCGCTGCCAGAAGTGGCCTGCACGGTGTGGAGCAACCTCGTCATGACCGCTGGCCTGCGACATGGCCAGTGGCTGCTCGTTCACGGCGGCGGTTCAGGCGTCGGCACCATGGCGATCCAGGTGGCCCGTGCCCTCGGTGCCCGGATCGCCGTCACAGCCGGCAGTGCCGAGAAGCTCGATGCCTGCGCCGCCCTCGGGGCCGAGCTCCTCATCAACTACCAGCACGAGGACTTCGTCGAGGTCATGACGGAGGCGACGGGCGGACGAGGCGCCGACGTCATCCTCGACAACATGGGCGCCGCCTACCTCGAGCGCAATGTGAGCGCGCTCGCCTTCGGCGGCCGTCTGGCCGTGATCGGCCTGCAGGGCGGGGTGAAGGGCGAGCTCAACCTCGGGGCGCTTCTTCGCAAGAACGCGACCGTTCATGCCCGCTCCCTGCGGGCGCGTCCGGCCGGCGAGAAGGCCGCGATCTGCGCCGAGGTCGAGCGCAGCATCTGGCCATGGATCAGCGCGGGGCTCATCTCACCCGTGATCGGTGCCCGCCTCCCGATGGATGAGGCTGCCGAGGCGCACCGCCTCCTCGAATCCGGGGCCGTCACCGGAAAGATCCTCCTCACGGCATCCCGGTGATCAAGATCCCCGTGATCAAGGCCGTCTGTGTCAGCCTTGTCCTTGCGGGCATCGCGTTGGCCCCGAACGCCCAAGCGGTGCCGCTACGGGCGCCTGCAGCCCCCACTTCGGTCTCGTGCCTGCCCACCCCGCACCCGGTGACCACCGAGCAGACACTCGCACTGTTCGAGCTCGCCGCCCGCAAGATCGGCGCCGTGCGCACCACCGGGGCGAAGCGATACCCGTTCGGGGCACTGCACTCCAGCCCCGATTATGCGTACACCGGAGCCACCGGCTGGACCTCCGGATTCTTCGCCGCCGAGCTATGGCTGCTCTACCAGCGCACGCAGGACCCCCACTGGCTCGAGGCAGCGCGGGCGCAGACCCGCGGGCTGATGAAACTGGCGACCTATACCGGCTCGCACGATCTCGGCTTCATGGTCGGGCTCCCCACCGGCCTCGGTGCCACCCTCGATCCCGGCCCCGAGCAGCAGGCTGCCTACGCCGAGGCGAGGATCACCGCTGCCCGCACCCTCTCGCAACGCTGGAACCCGAGGATCCGAGCGCTGAAGTCCAGCGAATACGGCGGCAAGTGGGGCTTGATCATCGACTCGGCCATGAACGCACCCCTGCTCATCGAGGCCGGCCAGGCGATCGGCGGGCCAGAGGGCGATGAACTCGTGTACCGGGGCACCGAGCACATGCTCACACTTGCCCGCGATTTCGTCCGGCCTGACGGATCGACCTTCCACCGGATGGCCTTCAACCCGAAAACGGGCGCGCTCATCGGCCCGATCCCCGGGCAGGGTCTCACCGGTGACAGCACCTGGGCTCGGGGCCAGGCCTGGGCGTTGAATGGCTTCACCCGGGCCTACGAGCTCACCGGCAATGCCGAGCTTCTCGACGCCGCGCTGAGAACCGCAGCATTCTGGGTGTCGAAGGTGCCGCCGGGATGCATCCCGGCATGGGACTTCAACATTGACAATTCCAGGGCGCCGCGCGATTCATCGGCAGCGTCGATTGCCGCTGATGGCCTGCTCAGCCTTCGCCGCGTCGTCGGCGACACCGCGGCCGACTACGGCGCCTACGCCGACGTCACGCTCGGCCTGCTCACGACCCCGTGGATGACGACAGCCCGCTCGGTCAACCCGGGCATCCTGCTCCAACAGACACTCAACGTGCCGAGCGACCCACGAGAGGGCTCGTATGTCTGGGGCGACTACTACCTGCTCAGAGCCCTGTCAGCTGCCTAGACCGCCGGCAGGGCCGCGATCCGCCGCATGAGATACGGCGAGAAGTAGCCCATATACTTCGCCTGCACCACCGGGTCGCGCCAGTCGGAACCGGTGACGGTGCCCCGGCAACCCGGAGTGCCGCATAGGCAGGCGAACTCGTCGTAGTCGGACGCGTCGCACATCGCATAGTCGAAGCACAGCTCCTCGCCCACCTCAATATCGCGCATCGCGACGAGCAGGGTGCCGCCGACGAGTCCGCAGTTCGGCTCGCACGAGTGGTTGAGCATGTCACCGGCTTCAGGGGTGTCATCGGAGACGAGGTAGAGATCCTCATCGACCTGGATCGACCGATGCTGGCGATCCTCGATGAGCGTCGACAGTGTCTCGCGGGTGACCACCCACCCGCCGAAGCCCACCACGGTTTCACCCTCGGCAATCGGCTCCTCCGCGAACGAGCCCCACCCCTTACCCCCCGCAGGGCGCGCCTGCGCCTTGGGGTTCAGCCAGTTGTAGTCCAACCGATTCACCTTTCACTGAGCCGGCCCACTGCCAGCAAAACGCCATGAGTCTGCCACATCAGGGTGAACACCGAATTCACTCGGATTGAGTGCGGCCGGCGAAGATGCCACGATGAAGCATGGAATCGCAGCCGCAGGACGATCCGCAGGGTGACGTCACTCCTCATCAGGTTGTTGTGGTCGGCCCCGACGGGTCGATGATCGGCACGATCACCGGGGGCGAAGTCGCAACCGGCGGGCCCAGCCCGGACGGTGAATCGTCAGCGGTGACCGACCTGGTCTCAGAGCCGGCAAAGGTCATGCGGATCGGGTCGATGATCAAGCAGTTGCTCGAGGAGGTGAAGAGCGCTCCGTTGGACGAAGCCGCTCGCGCACGTCTTCGCGAGATCCACCAGCAGTCGGTGAAGGAACTGCAGGAGGGCCTGGCGCCGGAACTGATCTTGGAGCTCGACCGGCTCTCCCTCCCGTTCTCAAGCGATGCGCCGCCGAGTGACGCCGAGCTTCGCATAGCGCAGGCCCAGCTCGTCGGATGGCTCGAGGGGCTGTTCCACGGGATTCAGGCGGCCCTGTTCGCGCAGCAGATGACCGCCAAAGCCCAGTTCGATGAGTTGCGGCACCAGAGCGGTGGCCAGCCGCAATTGCAGCCGGGGCAGAGCCCGGGTGGCGCTGGGCAGTATCTCTAGGGTTCGATATCTCTAGGGTTCGCTCATGTGTGGGTTGCGGTCAGGTCTCGGCCGCCGTGCCGGATCGATCCAGCTTCGCTCAGGCGCTCGGTTAGGCTGGCGATCGTGATTGACCCCTCGATTCTTCGCACCGATCCCGATTCCCTGCGCGAATCCCAGCGACGCCGCGGCGAGGACGTCACCCTCATCGACCGCCTCGTCGAGGCTGATGTCGCCAAGCGCGCGGCCGGCCTCCGGTTCGATGAACTGCGCTCGGCCCAGAAGGAGATCGGCAAGCAGATCGGGCCGCTTCAGGGCTCGCTGAAGAAGACGCCGGACGCCGCGAAGCAGGCCGAGCTCGATGCGCTCATGGCGCAGGCGAGCACCCTGGCCGACCAGGTCAAGGCCGCAAGCGCCGAGGCCGACGAGATGCAGGCCCTCGCCGATGCGCTCTGGCTGCAGGTGAGCAATGTCGTGAGCCTCGAGTCGCCCGTTGGCGGCGAGGCCGACTTCACCGTCATCGAGCATGTCGGCACCCCGCGCGACTTCGCGGCCGAGGGTTTCGAGCCACGCGACCACCTCGACATCGGCGAGATCCTCGATGCGATCGACACCGGCCGCGGCGCCAAGGTGTCGGGCTCCCGGTTCTTCTACCTCAAGGGCATGGGCGCCCAGCTCGAATTCGCGCTGCTCAACCTCGCGATGCAGCAGGCGGCTGAGAACGGCTTCATCCCGATGATCACCCCCAGCCTCGTCCTGCCTTCGGCGATGGAGGGCACCGGCTTCCTCGGCCAGGCGGCCGAGAACGTCTACCGGGTCGAGTCCGACGACATGTATCTCGTCGGCACGAGCGAGGTCCCGCTCGCGGCGTATCACTCCGATGAGATCATCGACGTGGCCGAACTGCCGCTGCGCTACGCCGGCTGGTCGAGCTGCTTTCGGCGCGAGGCCGGCTCCTACGGCAAGGACACCCGCGGCATCATCCGCGTGCACCAGTTCGACAAGGTAGAGATGTTCGTGTTCACGACCCCGGAGGAGGCCGAGGCCGAGCATGCCCGGCTCCTGCAGTGGGAGAAGGACTTCATCGATGCGCTCGAGATCCCGTACCGGGTCATCGACGTCGCGACCGGCGATCTCGGATCAAGTGCCGCCCGCAAGTTCGACATTGAGGCCTGGATCCCGACCCAGCAGGCGTACCGCGAGATCACGAGCACCTCGAACACCACTGAGTTCCAGGCGAGGCGGCTGAAGATCCGCCTGCGCGACGAGCAGGGCGTACGCCCGCTCGCGACCCTCAACGGAACCCTCTGCGCGATGCCCCGCATCATCGTCGCAATCCTGGAGAACCATCAGCAGCCCGATGGCTCTGTCGTTCTCCCGCACGCCCTGCGCCCGTTCCTCGGCGGAAAGGCCGCGTTCACCCCGAGGGCGTAGCATCGGTTCATCATGTCGACCACGCCCGCGCTCGTGCCGCCCCGTGTCTCAGCAGCGTTCTTCGAGGGCCGTCCGTTCCCCGAACTGCTCGCCCTCGATATCGACGACACCCTCGTCACCCATCTCGGGGCCGTAGGCGAGCGAGTCGTCGATGCAGTCGGCCGGGCCGCCGATGCCGGCATCAATGTCGTGCTCTCGACCGGTCGCACGATTTCGACAACCGCCCCCATTGCACGTGCACTCGGGCTCGACGGCTGGGCGGTCTGCAGCAACGGCGCCATGCTTGCCATGGTCGAGCCCGAGACCATCGTCGATACCGTCACGTTCGACCCGCGCACCGTCCTCGACCGACTTGTGACGCTTCTGCCGGGCGCGGTCTATGCCGTCGAAGACACGCAGGGCGTGTTCCACGCGACCCGCGTGTTCGGAGCGGGCTCGCTCGGGCTGTCGCTGCGCGAGGTCCCGTTCGAGCACCTGCTCAACCAGCCGGTCGTCCGCCTGGTCGTCCGCAGCGACGAGCACGTCGAGACAGGCTTCGGCGAGATCGTCGAGCAAATGGGACTGCATACGGTGATCTTCGGCGTCGGTGACACCGCGTGGATGGATATCGGTCCGACCGGCGTGAGCAAGGCGACCATGCTCGCGGAGCTCTGCACCCGTCTCGACATCAATCCGGCGCGCACCGTTGCCGTTGGTGATTCGTGGAATGACATCGACATGCTCGCCTGGGCCGGCACCGGCGTCGCGATGGGGGCAGCACCTCGGTCGGTGACGAATGCCGCAGACGCGACCACCGATGAGACCCCTGGCGACGGCGTTGCCGAGGTCATCGACGCCATCCTCGCGTCACGCTGACCAGCAGGGCGCGATCAGGCAAGCCCCGGCCGGCACCGAGTGCCGGCCGGGATCACTTGTCAGCCTGAGAGGCACCCGGCGGTGTAGAGATCTGCCGGGACCGTCGCGTCAGCGGGGGCAGTCGGGGAAGACGGGTCAGAGCCGCACACCTTGGTCTTGTCCTGCGGAACCCAGAACTGGCCCTCCGCCTGGAAGATGAACGAGGTCGGCGCGCCCTGCGGACCATCTGCCGGGGCGGTGCTGCTGCCGACGATTCCGGATGCCACAGCCCATCCTTCAGAGCACTGCAGGCTCTCCATCGTGAAGGTGTTCTCCGGGCCGAGTGCCTGGGCCGCCTGCGTCGCTGCGGCGCCGACAGCGGCGTCGGTGCACTCCGTCATTCCTCCGACTAGGGAGGGGCTAGCGGCGGTGGTCGGGCTCGACGATGAGCAAGCAGCAAGCGACAGGGCTGTCATCGCGACAGCACCAAGGGTGCAACCGATTCGGGTGGCGCTGTTCATGGTGTTCCTTTCAGGGTTTGCGAAACAGGGAACGGTACGTTGCCCCCGCTGAGAACGACGCCCTTCGTAGGGGGAAGTGCGACGTCCCTATCATTTCGCTACCAGCCCCGGCCGGGGCACTGAGGTCGGGATTTCTGGAGTTCTGGACTTCCGGAACTCCTCGAAATAGGGGAACAGCATGCGTCGCAGGGCCGTGGTGGTCGAGGACGAGCCGATGGTGGCCGCCCTCACGGCGAGCGCCCTCGAGGCAGGCGGCTTCGACGTCCGAGTAGCGCATAATGCGCTCGAGGCCCGACGGGCGGTCAATGCCTTCGATCCCGACATCGCCATCCTCGACGTCGGGCTCGGGGCAGGGCCGAGCGGTGTCGACCTCGCACACATCTTGAGCCGCCGTCACCCAGGCCTCTCCCTGCTCGTTCTCACGAAGGTGACCGACCTTCGCGCCCTCGGCATGTCTCCGGCCGATCTCCCCGAATCCTGCGTCCACATCCCGAAGTCGACGATCATCTCCACCGAGCAGCTCCTCGAAATCGTCGACGACGTCCTGGGCGACCGAGGATTGGCTCACGAGCAGCAGACCGCCAGCGGCCCGCTGACCACGCTCTCGCGCAGCCAACTGGACGTACTTCGTAGGGCCGCGCAGGGCTACAGCACCCCTGAGATCGCACGGCAGCGCAACTGCACGACGAGCGCAGTCGAGAAACTGCTGGGCAGTGTCTACCTCGATTTCGGCATCAGCGCTGGCGGGCCACTTGTCCCGAGATCGGAGGCGATTCGCGTGTACATCACCCACGCCGGCATCCCGGATCGGCCATGAACGACCTGCGGCGTGCCCTGAATCAGATCGGCGGTCCGTACTCCATCACCTGGACGTCCTTCTGGGTCACGTACGCCCTCAACCTTCTCACCCACTTCACCGGCAACCCCGGGATCGGGGCGCCCTTCATCACGCGGTTCGCGATCGTGAGCCTCTCGCAGTTGGCCATCTGGGCCGTCCTGCTCACTGGGAAGGCACTCCTTCTTCGCGATACCGCCGTGCGGCCCCGCCCCTTCATTACCCTCGCGCTGTTCGCCGTTGCCGGGATCGCCCGCGGCATCGTCATCGGGGTCTGCCTGAGCGCCGCGGGAGGCGATGCCTCCCCGCAACTGGTCTATCGCGGGCTGGCGGGCCTGTTCACCATCAGCACTGTCCTCACGGTGACTGCCCTCACCGTCAATGCTGCTCGAGAGCATGCCGAACGGCTTCGCGACCTCATGGCCAGCAACGAGGCGCTCGAAGAGGCGCGGGCGCACATGACGGTCGGCATCGAGGCGCGCAACGAGGCGGCAGTTGCCCGGATCCAGCGCGAGCTCCTGCAGGAGTTCGAGGCACTTGACCCGGATTGCCCGGCAGAGGCGGTGACCCTCCTCGAGCGAACGGCGAGCGAGATGGTGCGCCCACTCAGCCATGAGCTGGCATCGAGTATTCCGGCGTGGTCGCCCACTCCGACTGACCGATTGAGCCCGGGGATCAACTGGCCGCTGGCCTTCGAGCTC
>CALPZT020000060.1 GCA_943328365.2 Bifidobacterium breve
CGCTCACGCGCAGGTCATCGAGCAATTCGTCGACGTTGTGAATGGAGAAGGGGATGATGTTGGTCCCGCGGGCGTGCTTGCCCTCCGTTCGCCTCTCCATCCACGCCAGTCGCCTCGTGATGTGGTCAATCTGCTCCTGCTTGCTCGGCAGGGTGAGATCGCCGAGGAGGTAGGCGGCGAGCCAGAGCGCTCCGATCTCGCAGTTGAGCTGGCTGAAGAACGAGGAGTTGTAGCCGTTGAAGGCGAGGTTCGGAACATCGACCGGGAGCAACTGCCGATAGAGGGCGAAGTTGCCGCGGTCGTCGGTGACGCGGTCGAGGATCGCGTCGTCCAGGAATGGCACCCGCTGATGGAAGCCGGTGCCGCAGATGACGTAGTCCGCGGGGATGGTTTCGCCAGTCGACAAGGTCACCTGGCCGGCGGCCAGTCCAGTGATCTCGCACTCGCGCTTGACCGTCAGCTGACCGCTCTTGACCTTGTCGAAGAATCCGTCGGAGGCAAGGCTCACCGTGCTTCGGGTGATCGTCTCCAGTGAGTTGTGCGGATTGAGGTTGACCTTGGGATCATCGAGGCTGAACTGCCCGGTGACGACCGACTGCACGCTTCCGAGCATCGACTCGCGAACCTTGTTTCCGCCGGAGTGGAACCACTTCTCGAAGCCCTTGAGCTCGATGTAGGGGAACAGGGCCTCGCCCATGCGGGTGAGCAGGAGCATCTTGTAGTTGAGGACATTCTTGAACTTCTTAGGGATCTTCCAGATGATCGTGCGGGCGATTACCGTCGTCGATGCGCTGATGCCGACGGTGGCATTCGCGACGTCGCATGAGGACTTGCCGAACCCGACCACGACCACGTTCTTGCCTCGCACGTCGTTCACGTCGTGGAAGTCAACCGTGTGCATGATCCTGCCACCGGCCGCGAGGAAGGCATCCTGGCCGGCGAACGTCGGCACGGCAGGGTCGCTGAAAATGCCGTTGCAGACGACCAGAAAGTCAAAGGTCCGAGATGTCGCAGCGCCGCCGGACATCGTCTCGACTGTCCAGCTGCCTGCCTGTTCGTCGAGCGATGCGTGGGTCACCTCGGTGTTCAGGTGGATGCAATCGCGCAGGTTGAAGTGGTCGACATAGCCCTCGAGGTACTCCTGGACCTGCTGGCCCGTGGGCCATTCGGGGTAGCCCTTGGGGTAGGGGTAGTCGGTGAGGGCGTAGGTGCTTCGCACGTTCTGGGTCGTCAGGCCCGGGTACCGGCGCGACGTCGACCAGACTCCGCCGACCTCGCTGTCCTTCTCGTACACCGTCACGTCGAACCCGAACTCGCGGAACACCTTCGCAGTGCTGAGGCCGCCGAAGCCGGCGCCGATGATTGCAATAGTCCGTGTCATGCGCCGAACAGTACGAATGACTGCGGTGCCGAACTATCCTCTCGGCGCTGGAGATATCCGAATTGCGCAGGGGACTTGCGCTGATGACTCGACGATCGCGTCGTTCAGCCGGTCACGAGTCCGCGCCGATCGAGAAACCGGCGTCGATGTCCTCGGGCCGGTAGGTCTTGAACGCGATGTGGGTCTCGGTCGACTGCACGCCGTCGATGCGTCCGATGCCTTCGTTCACGACCTCGGCGACCCGATCGTGGTCGACGACCTCGATCAGGGCAACCATGTCGATCTTGCCGGTGACTGAGTAGACCGATCGGATGCCGTTGACCTGGGCCATCGCCTGGCCGACGTCGTTCACCTTGCCGGGTGCAACCTGGACGAAGCAGAGCGCAGAGATCATTGCCGCAGCCTATCGACGGCTGCGGGACCGAGGAAGACCCGCGCATTGCCCCCGAGGAGCGCAGTGCGGACGGAATCGTCGAGGCCGCTGGCCGAGCGGATCAATGCCCCTGATGGTCGCTCGCCGAGTGGGTAGGGATAGTCGGAGCCGAGCATCACCCGGTCGGCCCCGAGGGTGTCGATGAGGAGTTTGAGCGCGGGCTCGGTGAACACCGCGGAGTCGACGCTGAAGCGATTGAGATAGTGGCTGGGCGGATGCTCGCTGGTAGCGATGGCATCCGGGCGGCGATGCCAGGCGTTCTCGACCCGGCCGAGCCAGAAGGCAAAGGACCCGCCGCCATGGGCGAAGCAGATGCGCAGGTCGGCAGGCAGCTGGTCGAAGCCGCCGCCGAGGATGAGGGCGAGGATCGACAGGTGGGTCTCTGCGGGCATGCCCGTCAACCACTGCGCCATCCATCGGTCAAGCCGCGGCGATTTCGGCAGGTCCCAAGGGTGGACGAATACCGGCATGCCGATCGAGGCGCAGTGCTGCAGGAAGGCGATGATGCCCGCGTCATCGAGGTCTCGGTCGCCGACGTGGTTGCCGATCTCGACGCCGAGGTGGCCGTTCACCTTGCATCGCTCGACCTCCCGGCACGCGGCATCGGTGTCTTGAAGTGGTACCTGAGCAAAGGGAAGGAGCCGCTTGGGTGCGGGGGCACAGATCTCGAGCGCGAGATCGTTGAAGATGCGACACACCTTGGCAGCCTCGATCGGATCCCGGCCGTAGCTGAAGAACACCGGCGTAGGGGAGACGACCTGCGCGTCGATGCCATCGGCATCCATGTCTGCCAGCCGGCGCTCGGCATCCCAGCAGTCCGATTCGATCCGACGAAACTCGTTCGTGCCGAGCATGATCGTCGCGTCGCGCTCGGTGTCGATGCGGAGCCAAGGCCACTCGCCTTCTGCCACCGTCTCATCGGACGTGGCGAGGTCTGGCCAGCCGTGCGGAACGTAGTGGGTGTGGATGTCGATGGCGAGGTTCGCGGCCCCGCCCAGCGATGACGGGGTGCTGGCGACGGCCTCGGTCATCCGCGGCCAGGGTGCACGGTGCCGCACCGGCCGCAGGTTCGCAGGCCAGTCTCGTCCGAAGTGAACCGCTCGAAGGCGGGCGGGAGATCGGCGACGATATCGCGCACCTGGAGTTCGACGACGTAGAGCAGGTGGTCGCACGACGGGCAGTACCACTGGAATCGCTCGAGGACGCCCTCCTCGCGGATGCGCTCGATCACGATGCCAATCGATCCGGGCTCAGGCCGCTGAGGGGAATGAGGCATGAGACGCGGCAGCATCCACATGTCGCCCTCGCCCACGTGCACGGTCTCGGGCCCGTCCTCGGTCATGAGATTGACGTGCATGCCGCCGCGCACCTGGTAGAACCACTCCTCGTACGGGTCGACATGGAAGTCGGTGCGGCTGTTCGGCCCGCCGACAACCTGGACGATGAAGTCGCTCGTGCCCATCGGGAGCTGCTTGTTGCTCACGGGGGGCTTGAGCAGATGCTCGTGTGCTGCGACCCACGCCGGGAAGTTGATCGTCGGCGGAATACTCGTCATTTGGATTCCCTCTTCATTCGGGCACGCGCGCATTCGGGCGACATCAGCCTGCCATGAACCGTCCGCCGTTCACGTCGAGCACCGCACCGGTGATGTAGGACGACTCCTCGCTCGCGAGGAAGAGCACGGGCTCGACGCATTCGCGAAGCTCGGGCATCCGGTGCAGGGGGATCGAATCGAGGACCTCGTTGCGGTCCTTGTCGGCCATAGCGTC
This sequence comes from Bifidobacterium breve, assembly GCA_943328365.2. Taxonomy (GTDB): domain Bacteria; phylum Actinomycetota; class Actinomycetes; order S36-B12; family S36-B12; genus WLND01. The sequence continues at coordinate 3,584 of CALPZT020000060.1, forward strand.
GAACATGCCCTGGAGCCGTCCGGTGAGGAAGAGGCCGGGCGCGATGGCGTTGACCCGGATGCCGTCGGGGCCGACCTCGCGGGCGAGCCTGCGGGTGAGTCCGAGGACGCCTGCCTTCGCCGCCGCGTAGGGGATGCCAGTGACCGGGCTCGTCGAGCGTCCGCCGATCGACGAGAAGTTGACGATGGCACCGCCGCCGCGCACCTTCATGAACGGTACGACAGCCTGTGCGCAGTTGAAGGTGCCCTTGATGTTGACGTCGATGACGAGGTCAAGGTGCTCCGGCTCGATGTCGTCGATGTCGCGGGGAGTGCCGAGACTGCCGCCTGCAGCGGCGACGAGGATGTCGATCCCGCCGAATGCGGCGACCACCTCGGCGACGCCGGAGGTCACGCTCTCCCTGCTGCGAACATCGACGATGGCACCCATGACTGAATCGGGTCGGGCCAATTCGTCGAGCGCGCGGTCGATGGCGTCGGGATTGGTGTCGAAGATCGCGACGCGCGCACCCTCCTCGACGAGGGCTGCGGTGATCGCCTGGCCGAGGCCGCCGGCACCTCCGGTGACGATCGTGACCTTGCGCTCGAATCGCGAGTTGCGGTTGCTCATGTCGATATCCTCCACTTACCCGAGCCGACCGAATGGCCGGCCCGCTGGGACTCCGGCCGGGAATCTTCCCGATCCTGTTGCATGACGCTCACTATTCCGTATTATTTGCGACAGTCAATTATCCGCAACACTTGGCACAGGACGGAAGCCCATGAAGATCGCGGTTATCGGCGGCGGCCCGGGAGGGCTGTACTTCTCGAGCCTTGTCAAGCAGCTCGATCCGGCGGCTGACATCACTGTCTGGGAGCGCAACGCGCCCGATGACACATTCGGGTTCGGGGTCGTGTTCAGCGACCAGACCCTGAGCGGCATCAAGGCATCGGACCGGTCGGCATTCGAAGATATGGGCAGGTCATTCGCCTACTGGGACGACATCGACATCACCGTGAACGGCGAGATGATGACGATCGGCGGCAACGGCTTCGCAGCGATGAGCCGCAAGGAACTGCTCCATGTGCTCCAGCGCCGGGCGATCGACCACGGCGTCAACATCCTGTTCCGCACCGAGGCCCCTCCCGTCGAGGACCTCATGGCATCCCATGACCTCGTGCTCGTGTGCGATGGCATCAATTCGCCGATCCGCGACGCGTACGCAAGTGAGTTCGGCACGACGATCGACCCCCGCCGCTGCAAGTTCATCTGGCTCGGCACCGACACGGTGTTCGACGCCTTCAAGTTCTTCGTCAAGGAGACTGAGTGGGGTGTCATGCAGGTGCACGCCTATCCGATGGACGCCGTTTCCAGCACGTTCATCGTCGAGATGCCGGAGGACGTCTGGCAGCGCGCGGGCTTTGACAAGGCTGACGCCGCGGACCTTCCGCCCGGGGTGAGCGACATGGAGAGCATCGAGCGCATCGGCGAGATATTCGCAGATGCTCTGGATGGCGGCAGCCTCATCGCGAACAACAGCAAGTGGATCACCTTCCGGACTATCCGCAACAAGACTCTCATCCTGAAGAACATGGCGTTGCTCGGCGACTCCGCGCACACCGCCCACTTCTCGATCGGCTCGGGCACGAAGCTCGCCATGGAAGATGCCCTCGCACTTGCCGCATGCATCAGCGAGCAGCCGACCGTCGACGCGGCACTCAAGGCCTACGACGAGGAGCGACTGCCGGTCATCAAGAGCACGCAGCGGGCGGCGCAGGCGAGTCTGGTGTGGTTCGAGGAGATCGGGCAGTACGTCCACCAGGACACCATCCAGTTCGTCTTCAACATGATGACCCGCAGCCGGCGCATCACGTACGACAACCTGCGCGAGCGAGACCCTGAGTTCGTCCGCACTGTCGACGAATGGCTCGTCAAGAGCGAGATAGCCCGCGGTCGGGTGCCGGCAGGGACGTCCGCTCGTCCTCCGATGTTCCTGCCCTTCAAGCTTCGCGAGCTCGAGCTCTCGAATCGAATCGTCGTGTCGGCGATGGACATGTACTCAGCGGTCGACGGCTTTCCAGGCGAGTTCCACCTCGTGCACCTCGGCGCCCGCGCGCTCGGCGGCGCCGGGCTCGTCATGACCGAGATGGTCTGCACCTCGTCCGACGGCCGGATCACCCCTGGCTGCACCGGGATGTGGAACGACGAGCAGGAGGCGGGCTGGAAGCGCATCGTCGACTTCGGTCACACGACTCAGGCGAAGATGGGCATCCAGGTCGGTCATGCCGGGCGCAAGGCCTCGACCCGTGTCATGTGGGAGGGCATCGACCAACCGCTGGAGTCGGGCAACTGGCCGATCATGGGTCCCTCGCCGATCCCGTACCACGCCGTGTCGCAGGTACCGCGCGAGATGACCCGGGCTGACATGGACGACGTGCTCTCGCAGTTCGTGCAGGCGACTGAGCGTGCGGCGCGTGCAGGCTTCGACCTGCTTGAACTCCACTGCGCCCACGGCTACCTGCTCTCGAGTTTCATCACGCCGGTGAGCAACCAGCGCTCCGACGAGTACGGCGTCTCGCTCGAGAACCGGCTGAGATTCCCGCTCGAGGTATTCGACGCGGTGCGCGCCGCCTGGCCGGCCGATCGGCCGATGAGCGTGCGCATCTCGGCCTCCGACTGGGTGCCTGACGGCCTCACCGAAGAGGAGTCGGTCGAGGTTGCTCAGGCGTTCATCGACCATGGGGCCGACATCATCGACGTCTCGACGGGCCAGACGACTGCGGCGGCCGTGCCGGAGTATGGACGCTCGTACCAGACGCCGTTCTCCGATCGCATTCGCAACCGGGTGGGTGCCGCGACCATGGCGGTCGGGGCGATCAGCAGCTGGGATGATGTCAACACCATCATCGCCGCCGGTCGCGCCGACCTCTGCGCCATCGGACGACCGCACCTCTTTGACCCGGCCTGGACCCTTCACGCCGCGGCAGATCAGGAGTACCGCATCGCATGGCCCACGCCGTATGTCGGTGGCAGCTGGAAGCCGCCGGCAGGCCGGAACGAGGACCCCAAGCCGCGTCTCCAGCTCGTTCCCGAGGATTCAAGCGTTGTCGTCCGGCCGAGCCGCTGGCGGCCGAACTCCTGAACCTGCCCTCCTGCCGAGCCCGGTTTCGGTAGCGTCATCCATCACACCCGATGAAAGGAACTGCACATGGCTGATCTCTCCGGCTTGGCCGCCGCCCTCGTCGACGGTTCGGTCGAGGTCATCGACCTGACGTCGCCGCTCCACTCCGGCACCCCGATCCTGGGCCTGCCGCCCGAGTTCGGCCAGACTGCCACCTTCCAGCTCGAGCTCATCAGCGAGTACGACGAGAAGGGCCCGGCCTGGTACTGGAACAACTTCCACACCGGCGAGCACACCGGCACGCATTTCGACGCCCCGAATCACTGGATCACCGGCAAGGACCTCGACGATGTCAGCCAGGTTCCGGCCCAGCGGCTCATCGGCCCGGCCGTCGTCATCGATACCACCGCGCAGGTCGCCGCGAACCCAGACTTCTGCCTCGATGTGAGCGACATCAAGGAGTGGGAGGCCGCCAATGGCGCGATCCCCAAGGGCGCATGGCTGCTCTACCGCACCGGCTGGTCGAAGTACGGCGACGATCCTGCCGCCTACGCGAATGCCGATGCGAATGGCCCGCACACCCCGGGTCTCACTCCGGCCGCTGCGCGCTACCTGGCCGAAGAGACTGAGATCCTCGGCATGGGTGTCGAGACTGTCGGCACCGATGCCGGTGGCGCCTTCGGCTTCGACCCGCCGTTCCCGTGCCACACGATGCTCATGGGCGCGAACAAGTACGGCGTGACGCAGTTGCGCAACCTGCACCGCCTGCCGGTCACCGGTGCGGTCGTCATCGTCGCGCCACTGCCGATCGTGAAGGGCTCGGGCAGCCCCTGCCGAGTACTAGCCCTAGTAAACAAGTAACCCCGCAGTTCCTCATCTCGCCCAACATGAGGGTGCGGCAGCAGTGCCCCCGGCATCGTGCCGGGGGCCACTGCCGTTTCGAGGCCCCCTTGTACTTGCTGAGAGGTTGTTCGTCGTTGCCTCCAGGGCCGTGATGCCGTGCTGAAAACGGATTGATC
>CALPZT020000061.1 GCA_943328365.2 Bifidobacterium breve
CCAGGTCGAGCATCCGGTGACCGAGGAGGTGGCCGGAATCGACCTCGTTCGCGAGCAGTTCCGCATCGCCGAGGGCGGCATCATCGACTACGCCGACCCGGTGCTTCGCGGTCATTCGATCGAGTTCCGCATCAATGGCGAGGATCCAGGCCGCGGGTTCCTCCCCGCGCCCGGCGTGCTCAGCGTCTGGAAGCCACCGAGCGGTCCAGGCATCCGTGTCGACTCTGGCTTCAGGGCCGGCGACGTCATCGGGGGCAACTTCGACTCACTCCTCGCAAAGCTCATCGTCACCGGCCGTGACCGTGCCGAGGCACTCGAGCGCTCGCGCCGTGCCCTCGACGAGTTCGAGGTCGATGGCATCGCCACCGCCCTCACCTTCCACCGGGCCGTCGTGCGCGATCCAGCGTTCGCCCCGGTGAGCCCCGGTGAGTCGTTCACCGTCCACACCCGCTGGATCGAGACTGAGTTCGACAACCAGATTCCGGCGTACTCGGGGTCCACGGTCGTCGATGCCCCCGAACGCGATCGCGAGACCATCGTGCTCGAGGTCAATGGCAAGCGGGTTGCCGTCACGATGCCGGCCGGCCTCGGCGCAGCAAGCACTGCCCCTGCGAGGGGAGCCGGTCCGGCGAAGCGCTCCGCGAAGAAGGCCGCAGGCGCTGCCTCGGGTGATTCGCTCACGGCCCCGATGCAGGGAACGATTGTCAAGGTCGAGGTGAGCGAGGGCGATGTCGTTGCCGTCGGCGATCTCATCGTGGTCCTCGAGGCGATGAAGATGGAGCAGCCGCTCAATGCTCACAAGGCGGGCACCATCACCGGGCTCACGGCCGAGAAGGGCGCCACGGTTTCGTCCGGAACCGTCCTTTGCGAGATCAAGGACTGAGACAACGGGCACCGCCTGAATCTCAAGGCAAACACCCACCCCGTCGTTTCATCCGGATTCTGGACGAACGAGCCTCGATCCAGGTCATTTCACCCTGTTCTTCGTCATCCTGTCCCGGCGACGATCCCACAAGCACCACCCTCGGAGCCACGACCGAGCCGAAGGCGTACCGTGGAATCTATGTTCGCAACGACACTCTCCCGGTCCCTTGCCATTGCCGCCGCACTCGTCCTCGGGCTGACTGCACCGAATGCCCTTGCGGCCGGATCCGTCGATGAGGCAGCAGCGCAATTGCGCAGCGGCGCGTCCGTCTACGTCGACCCGGCAGCCGAAGTCTCGCTCACGTCGACTGAGACGGCGGCCCTCACCGACCAGATCGCTGCCACCGGCCTCCCGCTCTTTCTCGCAGTCCTCCCCTCCTCCGCTGGTGCCGATCCCGATGCGGTGCTCGTCGAGCTCAAGGATGCAGTCGGCATCGGCGGCGTCTACGCCGTCGTCGTCGGCAATAGTTTCCGGGCCGGCTCGACTTCCGGCAGTGTCTCCGGGCTCGCCACGTCGGCATTCCGCTCTCAGCGGGATAACGGCGCCGCCGCAGTCTTCAGCGAGTTCGTCAGCCTGGCCGATGCTGAATTCAATGGAACCAGTGAACCATCGGCGGCCGATTCGGGATCCGGATCCGGCGAGTCCACGTTCCTTCTCGTCCTCTTCGCAGGCGCCATGGTCGTTCTCGTGGTCGTCGTCGTCCGCAAGCGTCGCCGACAGGCACTCCAACTCGCGCAGGTGCGACGAGCGATCGATGAGGATGTCACCGAATACGGCGAGCGACTCGCACGCTTTGACGTGGCCGGAAGCGCGCTCGATGAGGCGAGCCGCGAGGATCTCAAGCGGGCACTTGATGACTATGAGTCAGCGAAGTTCTCCGTCCTGACCATGCGCGCTCCAGGTGACGCCGCAGCCATCACGGCATCCCTCGAAGACGGGCGCTTTGCCATCGCCTGCCTCGAGGCACGGGCAGACGGGCGGCCACTCCCCGAGCGTCGCGCACCATGCTTCGTTGATCCGCGGCACGGCCCGAGCGTCAGCGACGTCACGTGGCAGGCACCGGGCCTCACGACGCGTGAGGTGCCGATGTGCGCAGCATGCCGCACCACGGTCGAAACCGGCGGCAGCCCGGTGGCACGCGAGGTCGAGGGCTCCGGGGGGCGTCAGCCCTACTGGCAGGCAGGGTCGCAGTTTGCCCCGTATGCGCAGGGGTACTACTCGCCCTTTGGCAACGTCATGGCCGCCGTCATGATGGGCACGATGATCAGCAGCATGTGGTCGATGCCGGGCATCACTTCCGCAGCCGGGGGTGTCGATTCTGCTGGTATCGGTGGCGGTGGCTCGGATAGCTGGGGGTTCGGCGGCGGAGGCGGAGGGGACTTCGGCGGCGGAGACTTCGGCGGGGGCGATTTCGGCGGAGGCGGCGACTTCTAGCGCGACCGCACGCTCGCTCCTCCAGGATGAAGTGACCATTCTTTCCGACATTTCGGACATTATCGATCCAGTTGGCCCGGATTCTGGACGAAATGACGGGGGCTGGGGGCGGGGATGGGGATGGGGACGGGGTGGGGGTGGGGGTTAGTTTTGCGGTGATTGCCGGGTTGGGTGCTCGCGCAGGCGCTCGATGTAGTCGCGCGGCGCTCCGGCCGCCTCGGCCGCATCGGCGATCACCCCGAGGTAGTGCAGCGACGGATAGCCACCCTCATAGGCGTCGAGCACGTACATCCACGCCAGTTGCTCGCCGTCCATCGTCTGGATTCTGGCCCGGATCTTCGTCCACAGCCCCAGGTCGGTGCCCTCCCAGGCATCGAGCGCGATCTCGTCCTGATGCGGCACGTCGTAGAGCATGACGAACACCCGCTGATCCGAATCCTCGACCACGGTCGCGAGCGCGCCATCCCAGCCGACATCTTCACCGCCGAACGTGAGCCGCCAGCCCGGCAACCACCCGATACCGAACACCGGCGATGCGGGAGCCCGCTGGGCCATGTGGTGCGGGTTGAGGTTCGACCCGTAGGCGGCGTAGAGCGTCATGGCCTCAGCGTAGGCATCCGATGGCTGCTACGGAAGGATGAAGCACATGACGTCAGTGGTGGTGATCGGCGGCGGACCGGCCGGCTACGAGGCGGCCCTCGTTGCCCGGCAACTCGGTGCAGAGGTCGTGCTCATCGAGCGCGACGGTGTCGGAGGCTCCGCCGTCCTCACCGACTGCGTGCCGAGCAAGACCCTCATCGCGACAGCCGACATCATCACGAAGACGCGCGAGAGCCATGCCCTCGGTGTCCTCATCAACGGCAGCGAGTCACGCGATGCAACGATCTCCGTGAACCTCACCACGGTCAATGGCCGCGTCATGGAACTTGCCCATGCCCAGAGCGCCGACATCGAAGCCCGCCTCATCCGGGAGGGCGTCACGGTCCTTCGCGGCCGGGCCAGGCTGACCGGCCCGCAGTCCGTCGCCTTCACGGCCGCTCACGCCTCTGGCGAGGCCGACCGGGTGATCTCCGCCGACACCATCCTCATCGCAACGGGCGCCCGCCCGCGCACCCTCCCCGATGCTCTGCCGGACGATGAGCGCATCCTCACCTGGGAGCAGCTCTACGACCTCCCCGACCTGCCCGAGCGCCTCATCGTCGTCGGATCGGGGGTCACGGGCGCGGAGTTTGCGAGCGCCTACCACGCGCTCGGGAGCGATGTCGTGCTCGTGTCATCACGCGATCGGGTCCTGCCCGGCGAGGATCCCGACGCCGCCGCGGTGCTCGAGGAGGTGTTCGCCCGTCGCGGCCTCGAGGTCGTCGGCCAGGCCCGGGCGGTGAGTGCGGTCCGAACGGCGTCGGGTGTCGAGGTCACGCTCGCCGATGGACGGGTCCTCGCCGGCTCGCACGTCCTCATGGCCGTCGGCTCGCTGCCGAACACCGATGAGCTCGGTCTCGACGAGGCAGGGGTCGACATCGACAGCGCGGGGTTCATCACCGTCGACCGCGTCTCACGAACCTCAGCGCGGGGGGTCTATGCCGCCGGTGACTGCACAGGGGTCTTCATGCTCGCATCGGTCGCGGCGATGCAGGGACGCATCGCTATGTGGCACGCGCTCGGCGATGCCGTCGCCCCGCTCGACCGCACGATGGTCTCGAGCACGGTCTTCACCGATCCCGAGATCGCCACCGTCGGGCTCACTCAGAAGGATCTCGACGATGGCACGATCCGCGGCGATGTCATCCTCCTTCCCCTCGCCACCAATGCCCGCGCGAAGATGCAGGAGATCGACGACGGCTTCGTGAAGATCATCTGCCGGCGAGGCACGCGCATCGTTGCCGGCGCGGTGGTGGTCGGGCCGCATGCGAGCGAGCTCATCCACGCACTCACCCTCGCCGTCGACCAGCGGCTCACCGTCGACCAACTCGCCCTCACCTTCACGGTGTATCCCAGCCTTTCGGGCTCGATCGCCGAGGCGGCACGCCGGCTGCACATCGCCGCGGAGTAGCGAGCCCTGAGGAGATCCCGGCGTCCACGTCATATCTTCTGAATTGCGGGCACCGAGCGGAGTAGGTTCATGCGGTGACCAACCACCCATCGACCATCGCCGCCCAGTCCAGGGCAGCTGAGTCAGCAGCCGCCCTCGCCTCGATCACCGGCGCCCCGCGCCACGACATCGCGGTCGTGCTCGGCTCGGGGTGGGTCCCGGCGGCCGACCTCCTCGGCACCACCTTCGCCGATTTCGCGGTAACCGACCTGCCGCACTTCTCGCCCCCCGTGGTCGAGGGCCATGCCGGCCGGGTACGGAGCGTCGACGCGGGCGGCAAGCGAGTGCTCGTGTTCCTCGGCCGCACGCACCTGTACGAGGAGCGCGGCGTCGATGCCGTCACCCACGCGGTGCGCACGGCAGCGGCGGCCGGCTGCACCACCGTGGTGCTCACGAACGGCTGCGGCGGCCTCGATCCCTCCTGGTCCCCCGGCACTCCCGTCCTCATCAGCGACCACATCAACCTCACCGGCACGTCGCCCCTCCACGGGGCCCACTTCGTCGACCTCACCGACCTCTACTCGCCTCGCCTGCGCGCGCTGTGCCGGCAGATCGAGCCCGGCCTGCCCGAGGGCGTCTACGCCCAGTTCCCCGGGCCGATGTACGAGACCCCTGCCGAGATCACCATGGTGCGGAATATCGGCGGGACCCTTGTCGGCATGAGCACCGCGCTCGAGGCCATCGTCGCGCGATCACTGGGCATGGAGATCCTCGGTCTCTCGCTCGTGACGAATCTCGCGGCCGGCATGAGCGGCAAGGCGCTGAACCACCTCGAGGTGCTCGAAGCGGGCCAGGCTGCAGCCGCCCGGATGGGCGACCTCCTCGCCCGGGTGCTCCGGGACGTCTGATGCCTGTCGAGGGCGGCGGATCAGCACGCGCGGGGGCCGGGCTCATCGCTCAAGCCCAGTCGTGGGCTGCGCAGGATCCTGACGACCGCACGCGAACCGAATTGCTCGGCACCATCGAGGCCGCACGGGCGCACGATCCGGCTGCCACGGCCGAATTGGCCGATGCCTTCGCCGGTCGCCTTCAGTTCGGCACTGCCGGGCTGCGCGGACGCCTCGGCCCCGGGCCGAACCGGATGAACCGGGTGGTCGTGATGCAGGCCGCGGCGGGCCTCGCCGCGTACCTCAGCGAGCGTGGTGGCGGCGGCGTTGCCATTGGGTTCGACGCGCGCCATAACTCCGATGTCTTCGCCCGCGACACCGCGGCGGTTCTCGCGGGCGCCGGCCTCACCCCGCTCCTGCTCCCCCGGCCGCTGCCGACTCCGGTGCTCGCATACGCCGTCCGGCACCTCGGCTGCGCCGCCGGGGTCATGGTCACCGCAAGCCACAACCCACCACAGGACAACGGCTACAAGGTGTACCTCGGCGAGGGCTCGCAGATCGTCCCGCCATCCGATGCCGAGATCAGCGCATGCATCGCCGATGTCGCGGGCAGGCCGCTTGGCTCGATTCCGCTCAGCGATGAGTGGACGACACTGGGCGACGATGTGCTCGATGACTACGTCGCGCAGGTCGCCAGCCTCGTGCGCCAGCACTCCCCGCGCCAGGCCCGGGTCGTCTACACCCCACTTCACGGAGTCGGCGGCGAGACCTTCGAGCGGGTGATCGAGCGGGCCGGGTTCCCGCTCGCGATCCGCGTCGATGCCCAGTTCGAGCCCGATCCGGACTTTCCGACCGTCGCGTTCCCGAATCCGGAGGAGCCGGGTGCGATCGATCTCGCCATCGACGAGGCGAGACGCTCGGGCGCCGACCTCGTCATCGCGAACGACCCTGACGCCGATCGATGCGCGGTTGCCATCCCGATCCCCGGCTCGGCAGGTGACTGGCGCATGCTCACCGGCGACGAGGTCGGCTCGCTCCTCGGCTGGTGGATGATCGAGCGTGGCGTCACGAGCGGCACCTTCGCGCGCTCCCTCGTCTCGTCCTCGATGCTCGACTCGATCGCGTCAGCCAGCGGCCTCACGAGCGCGCAGACCCTCACCGGCTTCAAGTGGATCGCCAAGGTGCCCGGCCTCGAGTACGGCTACGAGGAGGCCCTCGGCTACTGCGTCGACCCGTCGAGCGTGCGCGACAAGGACGGCATCTCGGCCGCCCTGCTCGTCATCGAGATGGCGGCCGAGCTCAAGGAGCGCGGGCGACTCCTCACCGACGCGCTCGACGACCTCTCCCGAGAGCACGGCATCCACGCCACCTCGCAGGTGTCGATCCGGGTGAGCGACCTCGAGCGGATCACCCGGATCATGCACCGACTGCGCACGAGCCCGCCCGCAGACGTCGCAGGCACCTCCGTCATCGCGATGGACGATCTCGAGCAGCCGACCGATGGTCTCCCGCCCACCGATGGCCTGCGCTTCACCCTTGCGGGCGGTGCGCGCATCATCGTCCGGCCGAGCGGAACCGAGCCGAAGATCAAGTGCTATCTCGAGGTCATCGAGCATCCGGCGGGAGGCGATCTCGCTACGGCACGGGCATCGGCCACGCACCGAATGGAAGACCTGCGGGCAGCCGTCGCGGCGTGGCTAGAGTGACACCGTGACGGTCACCTTCCCCGCTGCCCTCGAGGCAGCCACCACCTCGGCCGGCTCACTGCGCCAATTCCTCCACGGCCTGCCCGGGGTCGACGAGGTCGGGGCCACCGGCCGCGCGGCATCCCTCGGCACGCGGTCGATCAAGGCCGCGTCGAAGGCCTGGGCGATCGACCTCGCGATCCGCATGGTCGACCTCACCACCCTCGAGGGCATGGACTCCCCCGGCAAGGTCCGGGCGATGTGCTCGAAGGCCCTGCGACCCGACCCGACCGATCCGACCGCTCCCGCGGTCGCAGCGGTCTGCGTCTACGGCGATCTCGTGGCAACAGCGCGGGCGGTGGTCGGCGACCGAGTGCATGTCGCTGCCGTCGCGACCGCATTCCCGAGCGGACGAGCCAGCCTCGCCGTCAAGCTCCTCGATACGCGCGAGGCCGTCGCAGCGGGGGCCGACGAGATCGACATGGTCATCGACCGCGGCGCCTTCCTCTCCGGCAACTACCAGCGGGTGTTCGACGAGATCGTCGCGGTCAAGGACGCCTGCGACGGCGCGCACCTGAAGGTCATCCTCGAGACCGGCGAGCTCCGCACCCTCGACAACGTGCGACGGGCCAGCTGGCTCGCGATGCTCGCCGGCGCCGACTTCATCAAGACCTCGACCGGCAAGGTCGTCCCGGCCGCCACTCCCCCGGTGACCCTCGTCATGCTCGAGGCGGTGCGC
>CALPZT020000062.1 GCA_943328365.2 Bifidobacterium breve
CCCCCTGTGCCAGGCGCACCCCGAACGTGCGCGAGTTTCGCTTCGGCGGTCAACTCGCGGGTATTCGAGGTGCGCCTGGCGTTGCGGAACCTCTTCAGGGCCGCCGATCGCGGGTTGAATCGGGTGAGAGCGCTTTCGTGGCCGCCAGGTCGGCCAGAGCGACCTCGCGCTCGATCTTGTGGTCGACGATGCGCTGTGGGTAGCCGTGGTCGTAGCCGCCGGGTTGATCCCACGGCTCGTGAGCGGATGCTCCCTTGAGGTGGGCGAGTTCGGGGACGTAGCGCCGGACGTAGTCGCCGTCCGGATCGAACCGCAGGCCCTGGGCCACGGGGTTGAACACGCGATAGAACGGCGATGCGTCGGTGCCGCAGCCGGCGGTCCACTGCCAGCCGTGCGCATTGCTCGCGATATCGCCGTCGCGCAGCCAGTGCATGAACTCGGCGGCACCCCGCTGCCACTGCAGATGAAGGTCCTTGACGAGGAAGCTCGCGACGACCATTCGCACCCGGTTGTGCATCCACCCTTCAGCGCGCAACTGGCGCATTCCGGCATCGACGAACGGGTAGCCGGTGCGGCCCTGAGCCCAGGCGGTGAACGCCTCGTCGGCGTCCGGACCGGTGTTCCAGCGCATGCCGGTATCGAAGCGCGCGTTCAGTGAGACCCGCGCCGAGTCGGGGCGCTGCTCGAGGACCTCGGCGTAGAACTCGCGCCAGCAGATCTCCTTGCGGAACACCTCGTCAGTGTCGGAGAGCTCGGCGAGCAGGCTGCGCGGGTGGATCTCGCCCCACTTCAGGTGGTGGCCCATGACACTCGTGCCCGTGAGGTCGGCGCGGTTGCGCTGAGCGTCGTAGTCGGCGAGGGCCGATGACCGAAAGGCCTCCCAGCGCTCCCAGGCTGCCTGCTCGCCTGCGGCGGGCAGTTGAATCGAGCCGAGATCGGGGGCGGCAGGGAGCGCCTGGCTTTCGAGGGCCTGCCACCAGATGGTGCCTGTTGGCACGTCGCCGGCGGGGGCGCGCCAGCCATGGTTCATCCACGCTCGGTAGAAGGGCGTGAAGACCCGGTATGAGGTGCCATCGCCCTTCGTGACGCGGCCGGGCGCGACGGCATACGGCGAGCCGGTGCGAACGAGCGGCACGTCACCGAGGGCCTGCTCGACCGCCTCGTCGCGGCGCCTGCCGTAGGGACCGAAGTCGGCGGCAATGTGCACGCTGGCCGCACCCGATGCGCGTGCCACCTCACGGACGACATCGGCCGGATTGCCGCCGCGAATGAGCAGGTGGCCGTCGAGAGCGTCATTCAATGACGAGAGAGATGCGATGAGGTATGCCTGACGCACGTGCCCCGCCGGCTCCCACAGAGCCGGGTCGAGCACGAAGAGCGGCACCACCCGGCCGTCGCCGGAAGCCTCGATCGCCGCGAGGAGGGCCGGATTGTCGAGGAGGCGAAGGTCGCGGCGAAACCACATGACGGCGGGCATCACGCCAGCGTAGGGGGAGGCGTACGCAAGGGAAACCGCGACGGCTTGGACAAATCAAAGAATCAATTTAAGATTTGGCAGTGCATATTCACCGGATGGCGCAAACGGCCCTCATGCGTCTTGCCGCTGGTTTCCCTGTTGTCGTGATTACCGGTCCCCGACAGTCAGGCAAGACCACCTTGGCCCGGAACTCCTTCCCGACCAAGCCATATGTCTCCCTTGAGAATCCGGCTGAGCGGGAGTTCGCCGTTGATGACCCAATTGGATTCCTCAGCCGATTCCCAGACGGGGCCGTGGTGGACGAGGTTCAACGGGTTCCCGAACTGCTCTCCTGGATTCAGGGAATCGTGGACGAGCATTCCGTTATGGGCCAGTTCGTGCTCACCGGTTCGCAGCAGTTCGACCTCGTCGCAGGCATCAGCCAGTCGCTTGCGGGACGTGCCGGCCGCCTAGAACTACTGCCGCTGAGTGCCGCGGAGTTGAAGTCGGCCGGTCTGCTCGCCGACAACCTCGAGACGAATCTGTTCACCGGTGGCTACCCGGCGATCTTTGCGCGTGATGTGGCTGTTGATGACTGGCTGGCGAACTATGTGGCCACTTACGTCGAGCGAGACGTCCGACAACTGCTCAAGGTGCGAGACCTTTCGACCTTCCACCGCTTCGTGAAGATGTGCGCTGCGCGGTCGGGTCAGGTCCTCAACCTCACAGCGCTGGGATCCGACTGCGGTGTCTCGGGCCCCACAGCGCGGGATTGGCTCTCGGTGCTCGAGGCAAGCTACGTCGTGACCCTTGTTGAGCAGCACCATGCGAATGTCACGACCCGGCTTTCAAAGGCACCGAAGCTGTATTTCCTCGACTCCGGGCTCATGTGCTTCCTTCTCGGCATTCGTGACCCCCAAACCCTTGTCACCCATATTTCGCGGGGCCCGGTCTTTGAGACCTGGGTCGCGTCCGAAATCCTCAAGAGTGGGCTCAATGACGCCCGCCGCATTCCGCTGGAGTTCCTTCGAGACAAGCGGGGGCGGGAGATCGATCTCGTCGTCGAGCGTGACGACGAACTCGTCCTCATCGAAGTGAAGGCTGGGCGGACGTTCGCTGGCGATTGGGTCGGACCGATCCGACATTGGCAAGGGGATCTCGCCAAGGGCACCGAAGCACAGGGATCGTCATTCGTCATTTATGGGGGTGACGAGTCCCAGACTCGGATGGGGGTGCGGCTGGTCTCCTGGCGCGATCTTGCACTCGGTGGCATGCCCTGGCAGATGCCGGGGCGTCGTGGCGATGGTGTGCCGCACCTGGTGCCCGACGGGCCAGACTGATCCCTATGTTCGAGGCAGCCGGATGGGGAGCGCTCTCATCGTCGACCCTCATCGTCGGTGCGCTCGTCGCCTACCTGCTCAAGCCCTCGGTGCGACTCACCGCTGCCGTCATGGCGATCGGAAGCGGTCTGCTCATCGGCTCGGTCTCCTACGACCTTGTCGCTGATGCCCAGCATTCGCTCCCACTGCCGTGGATCGCGGTGTCGCTCATGCTGGGGGCGGCCGTGTTCGTCCTCGGCAGTCGCCTCATCGAATTGCGCGGTGGCAAGCGGCGCAAGAACCCGGTGACCGGTGGTGACGACCAGCCCCTCGGCATCGTCCTCGGCAGCGCCTTGGACGGCATCCCGGAGTCCTTCGTGCTCGGTCTGTCGGTCCTCACCGGCGGGGTGAGCATGCCGCTCCTCATCGGGATCGGCCTGTCGAATCTGCCCGAGGGCATGGCCGCGTCGGCGGGCCTTCGAGCCCGAAAGTGGCCGATTGGCCGGGTCATGCTCATGTGGTCGGCGGTCGTTGCGACGAGTGCCGTGTCCGCCGGGCTCGGGCACACGGTGCTCGCATCAGATGACGGAACGCTCACCGGAATCGTCCAGACATTTGCGGCAGGGGCGCTCCTCGCGATGATCTCCGACACGATGATCCCCGAGTCCTACGAGGTCGAGCGGGTCTGGACAGGCGGGCTCGTCGTGGGTGGATTCGCGGCGTCACTGCTCATCGCCGCCAGCCTGCGGTAAGGGTCAGGCAGCCTCGTCTTCGGCGGTTTCGAGCGGCACCCGTACGTCATCGCCCGGGGGTGTCGGCCACTCGTTGAATGGCTGCACCTCGAGGAATGCTGCGGCGACCCGAAGCACCATCTCATCGCTCAGTCGCGGCCCGGCGATCTGGAGGCCCACCGGCAGCCCCTCGTTCGAGAGGCCGCAGGGCACGCTGATCGCCGGTCCGTGCGAGCAATTGAACGGGTAGGAGAACTCGGCCCAGCTGATCCAGTCCCACGGGTGCTGCGGCCAGGATTCCGGCTGCAGTCGACCGACCGGAAATGCGGTGACCGATGCGCTCGGGGTGACGAGGACATCCCAGCCCTCGTCCGGGAACCAGGCATTGATCTCGGCGGCATACGCCAGCCGGCGGCCGGTCGCGGCGAGACCATCCCGTGCGGTGAGGCGCTGGAACTCGCGGGTGCAGGCGACAAGGCCGGGGTCCATCTGAGCGGCGGTTGCGTCGTCGCGCGGCAGGAACCCGAGAACGTCCAGACCCCACAGTGCCCGGATGATGTCGGGACCCTCCGGCCCCCAAGCGGGGGTGGCGATCTCAACGGTTGCCCCGGCCGCCGTGAAGGCGCTCATCGCCCGCCCCACGATCCGGGCGACCTCGGGATCGACCCGGGCATGGCCGAGGTCGGGACTGAACGCGATTCGGATTCCGTTGAGATCACCGCTTGCTACGGTGGCCGGGAAGAAGCCCGGGAGGGTCGTGAGGTCACGCTTGTGCGGGCCGGACATCACCGAGGTCATGAGCGCAGCGTCGTGAACCGATCGGGTGATGGGGCCGGCATGTGAAAGGCTCGCGTTATTCGGCACGGGCACGTAGGGGATACGTCCGTAGGTGGGCTTGAACCCGACGGCACCGCAGAAGTGCGCCGGAACCCGGATGGACCCTGCGCCGTCGGTACCGAGATGCAATGGACCGCATCCAGCGCCAGCGAGGCTCGCTGCACCCGAGGATGAGCCGCCGGCTGTGCGCCCGAGGAGCCATGGATTGTGGGTAGTGCCGGTGAGGGTGCTGTCGCTCGTTGCGGTCCAGGCCTGCTCGGGCATGGTGGTCGTGCCGACCACGATCGCCCCCGCCTTTCGAAGGCGTGAGACGAGCGGTGCATCGGCCGGTGCCGGTTCGGTCGAGGCGAGCCGGGACCCGCGCATCGTCGGGAATCCTCGGACCGCTTGGATGTTCTTGATCGTCACCGGGACGCCGTGCAGCGGGCCAATCTCAGCGCCGTGACGCATGACATCGGTTGCTGCCCGCGCCTGGATGAGCGCACCCTCGGGATCGAAGTCGACGAAAGGGTTGAGGGCGGGGATCCACTCGGCCATTCGGTTGAGCACCGCCACGGTGCATTCGGTGGGGGTGAGCTCGCCCCGCCGGATGAGATCGGCCATCGCGACTGCGGACAGCCGTGCCACATCCGTCATCGAAGGCTCCTTGATTGGTTGGGACCCTACGGGTTTACATCATGGAGAGACAAGGATTCGCCAGATCCGATGGCGGGTTTTACGGGAGCGGAAGCCATTCGACGCGTTCGCCTGCCGGGGTGCTGCCCTCGGGGACGACGGCGAACCCCGTCGACCGCGCGAGGCCTCGGAGCATCGCCGATCCGCCATAGGGCGAGAGCTCGAATCGACCATCGACGAGATTTCCGGCGATAAGCCGGGTGTGCGCATGCGGGGCCCGGAGTTCGACGTCGGTCGTCACGAGAGCGAGTGGGGTACGAGGCCGGCCCAGCATCGCGCCGATGAGCGGTTCGCCCAGCGTGACAAGACCGACGATCGCCGAGTGAGGATTGCCAGGCAGCCCGATCAGGGGCGCGCGGCGAACACCCGCTGCGATGTCGGCGAGCAGCATGGGGTGGCCGGGTCGTACGGCGACGCAGTCGACATGAAGGGCGCCTCGATTGCGCTCGATGGCGGCACGCAGATGGTCACGAGGACCAGCGGCGGTGCCACCGGTCGTGATGACGAGGTCGGCAGCCTCGGCCGCCCGCGCGAGGGACGCGGCTACGTCATCGAGATCATCGACCACGTGATCGCTCGCGACGACCTCGGCGCCAAGGCGGGCAAGCCAGCCGGGCAACTGCGGCCCGAGCGAGTCGCGCACGCGTCCGTCGGTGGGGATTCCGGAGTGCTGGAGCTCATCACCGAGAAGCACAACGTGCACGCGCGGCCGGCGCACCACGGCCACGTGATCATGTCCGGTGGCGGCGAGGAATCCGGCCAAGGCTGGCGTGACCACGGTGCCGACCCTCGCGATGAGATCGCCGGCCCGGCACTCCTCGCCGGACTGACGGATATTGGACCCTCGTGCAGCCTCGGCGTGGATGTGGCTGCCGTCGATGCGGGCATCCTCCCAGCGGATGACGGCGCCTGTGCCAGCCGGCACGACGGCGCCCGTGGCGATGCGCGCGGCGGTGCCGGAGGCGAGGGGGGAGGCCAGCGGTGCACCGGCGTGTGCCTCGCCGACGATGGTCCACGGGCCGTCACCCGCAACGGCCCAGCCGTCCATCGCCGAGCTATCGAAGGTCGGCAGGTCGCAGAGGGCGACGCAGTTCGTCGCGAGCACTCTGCCCGACGCGTTGGAAACCGAGACCTGCTCCGAGGTCAGGATGCCGGCGAGAAGGGCCGCGGCCTCGCGCGCGTCATGCCAACTGGACTCAGGCAGATGGATCATTCCGGCGCGGCCCACCCGGTGGCCAGCCGCGAGAGTCGGGCGGCAGCCTCGGTGATGTCGGCACCCTGCCCGACGGCGTAGCCGAGGAGAAACGTGGTGATCGGGGCTGCGGGCCGTTCGACATTGTGCGCGGCATCTCGGGCAAGGTCCAAGATCTCGGGGATGCTCAGCGGAGGGCTGATCCCGAGGTCGAGGCAGGCTGCGGCTATCCAGTCATCCATGTGGATGTCCCCTTCGTCACTCGCATTATTGCCTGAGAGCGGTCGAGATCGCTTGGTGTGTCGATGTCCTCGAGGTCGGCTGGCCGTGCAGCGGTGGTCTCGGCTATGGCCAAGTGCTCAATGAGGCTGCGAAGAGAGGCATTCTCGACGGTCCCCAGTGACTGGACGGCCCGGTGAAGCGCTGCTGACCTATAGGCGGCACAGAGGGGCTGGCGGCGACCCGTCGCGTCGAGGGGCACAAGGGCGTCTGCGCCTGGGGGGATGGTTGCGGTAAGGCGAGCGAGGAGGCCGCTGGCGAAGGGCATGTCGGTGGCGATCACTCCAACGAGCGGGGTGGTCACGAGCTGGAGTCCTGCGGCGAGTGCTGCGACCGGCCCGCCGCCGGTCGGCGACTCCCGGGTCACGATCACGGCCCGAGAGGGTGTGGCCGGTTCCGGGCCGACCACGACAACATTCACGCCGGCGGGCAGCCCCTGCAGAACGTGCTCGAGCAGGGTTGCTTCGCCGAGGACAACCTCAGCCTTGCTGCGGCCTCCGAGACGGGTGCCGGAGCCCCCGGTGAGGACGATGGCGGTCCAGGCTGCTGTGGCGTCAGCCGTGGTCAAGGCCGCTGATCTGATCGAGGGCATGGAGGAGGACGGGGCTCAGGGCGGCGATCGCATCACGGCAGCCGCCGGGGGAGCCAGGTGCGTTGATGATGAGCACGCGGCCGGCCAGGCCGGCGATGCCGCGCGAGAGCACCGCCGTCGCAATCCCGTGCTGAACTCCGTAGCCGCGGATCGCGTCGGCAAGCCCTGGCACCTCGCGGTCGATGACGAGCCTTGTCATCTCCGGGGTGCGGTCGGTGGGGGAGAGCCCGGTTCCTCCGGTGGTGAGGATGAGGTCGATACCGGACGCCACGGCCGCCCGCAGTGCCTGGCCGACCGGCTCACCATCGGGTACGACGAGGGGCTCGGCGACCTCGAGCCCGAGTTCGCGCAGGCCTGCCACGAGGATTGGCCCGGATGTGTCGGGGCGCACGCCTGCAGCACTGCGATTAGAGGCCGTGATGACGATCGCCCGGTAGCTCATGCCGGCCTCGTCCAGTGACCGGAGCGTCCGCCGAGCTTCTCGAGAAGCACGACCTCGGCGATCGACGCGAGCCGGTCGGTGCCCTTGACCATGTCGATGACGGCGAGGCCGGCAACAGCCGCTCCGGTAAGGGCCTCCATCTCGACTCCGGTGCGATCAG
>CALPZT020000063.1 GCA_943328365.2 Bifidobacterium breve
ACTTCGCCATGCCGGACTCGAGGTCGTATCGCTCGCCCGAATCCTTCTTGCGGGCGGCCATGACCATCATCTGGTGAGCGGCCTCGACCTTCGTCGCCATGTCGGCGAGGCGGAACGAGACGGCCTGGTGCTCGGCGATCGGCTTGCCGAAGGTGACGCGCTGCTGGGCGTAGGCGATGCCGAGCTCGAATGCGCGGATGCTGAGCCCGCATGCGCGCGCGGCAACGTTGACGCGGCCGACCTCGACGCCGTCCATCATCTGGTAGAAGCCCTTGCCTGTCTCGCCGCCGAGGAGGTCGGCGTTATCGAGCTTGAGGCCGTCCATGACGAGCTCGGTGGTGTCGACGCCCTTGTAGCCCATCTTCTCGATCTTGCCGGGAATGGTGAGCCCCGGGCGCACCTCGCCGAAGCCGCTCGGCTTCTCGATGAGGAAGGTCGACATTCGCTTGTAGACGGACGAGCCTTCGGCCGCTCCCTCATCAGTGCGGACGAGGACGGCGACGAGCGTTGACGAGCCACCGTTCGTCAGCCACATCTTCTGGCCGGTCAGCGACCAGCCGTCGCCATCGCGCACGGCCTTCGAGGTGATGGCCGAGACGTCTGAGCCGCAGCCGGGCTCGCTCATCGAGAATGCGCCGCGCACCTCGCCCGTTGCCATGCGCGGCAGGTAGCGGGCCTTCTGCTCGTCGGTGCCATGGTGCATGAGCATGTAGGCGACGATGAAGTGCGTGTTGATGACGCCGCTCACGCTCATCCAGCCGCGCGCGATCTCCTCGACGACGAGTGCGTAGGTGAGGAGGGACTCGCCGAGGCCGCCGAACTCCTCGGGGATCATGAGCCCGAATACGCCGAGCTCCTTGAGGCCGTCGACGATGGCCTGCGGGTACTCGTCGCGGTGCTCGAGCTCGGTCGCGACCGGGAGGATCTCCTTGTCGACGAACGCGCGGACGGCGTCCAGGATCTCGGACTGGATGTCGGTGAGTCCTTCTGTCTGGGCGAGCTTCGTCATCGTCATGCCTCCGGTGCGGTGAGTGGGCCATTCTTGGCCGAGGGGAAGTAGTTCTGGCCGATGCCGCTTGACCGCATCGGCACCATGACCGAGCGGGTCCACGAGACGATCTGGTCGCCGTCCTGGTTGAGCCCGCGGGTGATCATGGTGATGATGCCCATGTTCGGCCGTGACGAGCTCTCGCGCTTGTCGGTGCAGACCGACTCGGCGTAGATCGTGTCGCCGATGTAGACCGGGTGGGTGAGCTTGATGTCGGTCCAGCCGAGGTTGGCGACGGCGTTCTGGCTCATGTCGATGACCGAGAGGCCCAGGACGAGCGCCACGGTCAGACCGGAGTTCACGATGATGCGCCCGCCGGTGATCGGATTGGACGCCGCAAGGTGAGCGTTGAAATGGTTCTGGTTCGTGTTGCAGGTGAGCTGCGTGAACCAGGTCGAATCGGTCTCGCTGATCGTGCGGCCGAAAGGGTGCTGGTAGACGTCGCCGACGACGAAGTCCTCGAAGAACCGGCCGAGCTGGGCCTCATGGGTAGCCATCAGGCACCTGCCGTTGCATTGTCGGAGGACGGTGCGGTGAACGACTTCGTGCGAGTCATGGCCGCAGCACGGCCCTTCGCGGCGACGACGAGCGCCATCTTGCGCGACGCCTCATCGATCATCTCGTCGCCGAGCATGACCGCGCCCTTGGCTCCGCCTGCGGCGGAGGTCGCGTAGTCGTACGCGTCGAGGATGAGCTCGGCGTGGTCGTAGTCGTCCTGGCGCGGGCTGAACACCTCGTTCGCCGCGTCGAGCTGACCCGGATGCAGCACCCACTTGCCGTCGAAGCCGAGGGCAGCGGAGCGGCCGGCGACCCGGCGGAAGCCCTCGACGTCCTTGATCGCGAGGTACGGACCGTCGATCGCCTGCTTGTCGTACGCGCGGGCCGCCATGAGGATGCGCATGAGGATGTAGTGGTAGGCATCGCCGACGTCGTAGCCGGGCGGCTGCTCGCCGACGACGAGCGACTTCATGTTGATGCTCGCCATGAAGTCGGCCGGGCCGAAGATGATGGCCTCGATCCGAGGGCTTGCCGCCGCGATCGCGTCGACATTGATGAGGCCGAGCGCATTCTCGATCTGGGCCTCGATGCCGATGCGTCCGACCTCGAGGCCGTTCGCCTTCTCGATCTGGGTCATGAGGAGGTCGAGTGCGACGATTTGCTCGGCCGTCTGCACCTTCGGCAGCATGATGCAGTCGAGGTTTGCGCCCGCCTCGCCGACCACCTCCACGACATCTGCGTACGTCCACTGGGTCGTCCAGTCATTGACCCGAACCGTCCGGATCTTGTCCTCGTACCCGCCCTCATTGAGCGCCGCGACGATGTTCTTGCGCGCATCGGGCTTCGCCAGCGGGGCAACCGCGTCCTCGATATCCATGAAGATCTGGTCGGCCTGAAGACCCTTGGCCTTCTCGAGCATCTTCGTGCTGCTGCCCGGAACCGCGAGGTTCGAGCGGCGGGGTCTCATTCGGTCGGTCATGCGGGTGTGCTCCTGTTCGCTGGTAGCTGCCGTGCGCGGATGACGGCGAGGATCTGGGCCATGATTTCGGTGAGATCGAAATCCTTCGGGGTGAACACGGCGGCTACACCGAGGTCGATGAGTGACCGGGCGTCGTCCTCCGGAATGATGCCGCCGAGAACGACGGGCACATCGGCCATTCCGGCATCGCGCAGCCCATCGAGGATGCCCGGCACGAGTTGCAGGTGCGACCCGGAGAGGATCGACAGCCCGATGCAGTGGACGTCCTCCTGGACGGCTGCGCTCCCGATGTCCTGCGGTGTCAGGCGAATGCCCCGGTAGATGACCTCGAAGCCGGCGTCGCGCGCCGCAACGGCAACCTGCTCGGCGCCATTGGAGTGGCCGTCGAGGCCCGGCTTCGCGACGAGCAGTCGCAGCCGGGTGCCGAGCTCGCGGGAGGTCTCTGCCACGGCTAGCCGCACCGGCTCAAGGGCGGCGCGATGGCCGGCCCCGACGCTGCCGCTGACGCCCGTCGGCGCGCGGTACTCGCCGAACGCGTCGCGGAGCACCTCGGCCCACTCGCCGGTGGTGACCCCGGCACGTGCGCAGGCAAGGGAGGCCTCCATGAGATTGCGGTCGGACGCTGCGTCGCCGGCGAGCCGGGTCAGGGCGAGTTCGACCGAGGCAGCATCTCGTGCCGAGCGCCAGGCCTGCAGCGACTCGATGGCCTCCTGCTCGACTGCCGGATCGACGCGCAGAATCGCCTCGCCGAGATTTTCGGTGAGCGGGCTCGGCTCGTGCTCGGTGAGGACGTTGACGCCCACGATCTGCTGATCGCCGGACTCCATGCGACGACGCCGTTCGGCGTGGGAGGAGACGAGCTGCCCCTTGAGGTAGCCGGACTCAACGGCAACGACAGCGCCGCCGAGAGCCTCTATCCGGTCGAGTTCCGCCCGGGCCTCGGCCACGAGGCTCGCCACCTTCGCCTCGATGACGTGCGAGCCGTCGAAGATGTCGTCGTATTCGAGGAGGTCGGTCTCGTAGGCGAGCACCTGCTGCATGCGCAGTGACCATTGCTGGTCCCAGGGTCGGGGGAGTCCGAGCGCCTCATTCCAGGCCGGGAGCTGGACGGCACGGGCGCGGGCCTGCTTGGAGAGTGTGACGCCGAGCATCTCCAGGACGATGCGCTGCACATTGTTCTCCGGCTGAGCCTCCGTCAGGCCGAGGGAGTTCACCTGGACGCCGTAGCGCAGGCGGCGCTTCGCGGCATCGGTGACGCCGTATCGATCGCGGGTGATCTCGTCCCAGAGCGACGTGAAGGCGCGCATCTTGCACACCTCCTCGATGAAACGAATACCGGCATTGACAAAGAAGGAGATCCGCTCGACGACGGCGGGCAGTTGCTCAGAGGGCAGCTGCCCCGAGTCGCGCACGGAGTCGAGGACGGCGATGGCCGTCGCCAGCGCGAAGGAGACCTCCTGGACGGGGGTGGCTCCCGCCTCCTGCAGGTGATACGAGCAGATGTTGATCGGATTCCACTTGGGAGTGTTCGCGACGCTCCAGGCGATCATGTCGGTGATGAGCCGCAGCGACGGTTCCGGCGGGAAGATGTAGGTGCCCCGTGACAGGTACTCCTTCACGATGTCGTTCTGCGTGGTGCCGGTGAGGTGCGCTCGATCGACCCCCTGCTCCTCTGCCAGCGTGACGTAGAGCGCGAACAGCCACATGGCCGGAGCGTTGATGGTCATCGAGGTGTTCATTCGGTCGAGCGGGATCTGCTCGAGCAGTTGGCGCATGTCGCCGAGGTGCGCGATCGGCACCCCTACCTTGCCGACCTCGCCGCGTGCCATCGGCGAATCCGGGTCGTATCCGGTCTGGGTCGGCAGGTCGAATGCGATCGAAAGGCCGGTCTGGCCCTTATCGAGGTTGCGAAGGTAGAGGGCATTGGACTTGCGCGGCGATGAGTGGCCGGCGTACGTCCGCATGACCCACGGCTTGTCCTTCACCGCGTGAGCTGCCCCTGCAGTGGGCGATGACCCTGCCGCGTCCACGATTGCTGCGTCAGCCATTGCCGAGTCAGCCATTGCCGAGTCAGCCATTGCTGAGTCAGCCATCGATGGGCTCGACTCGGAAGCGATTGATCGCGTCAAGATAGGTAGCGCGCAGCTCAGGGTTCGTGACCCCGAGGCCCTCGCTTGGCGCAAGCGCGAGGACTCCGACCTTGCCCTGATGGGCATTGCGGTGGACCTCGTAGGCGGCCTGCCCCGCCTGCTCGAGCGGGAACACCTTCGAGACGGTCGGGTGGATCATGCCCTTCGCGATGAGCCGATTCGACTCATGAGCCTCGCGGTAGTTGGCAAAGTGGCTGCCCACGATCCGCTTGAGACTCATCCAGAGGTACCTGTTGTCGTATTCGTGCATGTAGCCGCTCGTGGAGGCGCAGGTGGCGATGGTGCCGCCCTTGCGAGTGACGTAGACGCTGGCTCCGAAGGTTTCGCGCCCGGGATGCTCGAAGACGATGTCGGCATCATCGCCGCCGGTGAGCTCGCGAATCCGCTTGCCAAGCCGCTGCCATTCGCGCGGGTCCTGGGTGTGCTCGTCCTTCCAGAACTTGTAGCCCTCGGCACTGCGGTCGATGATGAGCTCAGCGCCCATCGCGCGGCAGAGATCGGCCTTCTCGGGACTCGAGACGACGCAGACCGGGATCGCACCGCCATTGACGGCGTACTGGGTCGCATAGGAGCCGAGGCCCCCGGAGGCTCCCCAGATGAGGACGACATCGCCCTGCTTCATGCCGGCCCCGTTGCGCGAGACGAGCTGGCGGTACGCGGTCGAGTTGACGAGGCCGGGGGAGGCGGCCTCCTCCCAGGTGAGGTGCGCCGGCTTCGGCATGAGCTGGTTGCTCTTCACGATGGCGAGCTCGGCCAGACCGCCGAAGTTCGTCTCGAACCCCCAGATGCGCTGCTCCGGGTCGAGCATCGTGTCGTTGTGTCCGAGCGGTGATTCGAGCTCGACGCTCAGGCAGTGCGCGACCACCTGGTCGCCCGGCTTCCAGGCCTGCACGCCGGGCCCGGTTCGGAGCACGACGCCGGCCGCGTCAGACCCGATGACGTGATAGGGCAGGTCATGGCGCTTTGCGTCCTCGCGCGACCGGCCGTATCGCTCGAGGAATCCGAAGGTGGAGACCGGTTCGAAGATGCTTGTCCACACCGTGTTGTAGTTGATGCTCGACGCCATCACGGCAATGAGCGCCTCGCCGGGAGCGAGTTCGGGCAGGGGGACCTCGTCGAGGTGAAGGGACTTCCGGGGATCCTTTTCGGCGGTGGCCAGCCCCTCGAACATCGATTCGTCGGACTTGTGCACGGTGATGGCGCGGTAAGTCGCGGGCAGCTCGAGGCTCGTGAACTCCTCCTCGCTAGCGCCGCTCAAGACTGCATCGAGGACCTGCTTCATGGCGTATTCCTTCTCAGTCGGACGCGATATGAGTAGAGCTCTGGGAGAAAGTGACTGACGGCGAGTTCGACGGCTCGACCGTCACCGTCGCGGTAGATGCGATCGATTCGGAGCAGCGGTGCGCCGGTATCGCAGTCGAGCGCATCGGCGATATCCGACGGCGCTGTCACGGCGGTGATGCTCTGGTCGGCCTCGGTGATCGGACTCTCGAGCCGGCTATCGAGGACACCGATGACGGTGATGCGACTGATCGTGCCCCGCTCGGTCAACTCCGGAAGGTCGCCGAGCTGCTGACCCACCTCGAGGGGAAAGTACGTGTCGGTGATGCAGAACGGCTTGCCATCGTGCAGGCGTCGGAAGCGGACGGCGCTGATCACGTCGCCGGTTGTGCTCAGTCGGCCGGCGGCGGCGACATCGACTCGTGGCCCGATTGGCTCGAGGAGTTCGAGCTCGGTATCGAGGGACAGGCCCATGAGCTCCTCGATTGAGCCGAACTGCCTTAAGTACTGGCGATCCGCCGGCGCAGCGAATGTGCCCCGGCCAGCCACCCGGTAGACGAGATCCTCGGAGACGAGCTCCTGGAATGCCCGACGCACGGTCTGCCGGCTCAGGTGGTGATGGAGTGCCAACTCGGCCTCGGTCGGCAGGGGGCTGCCGTCGGCATACTTGCCTTGGAGGATTGACGTTCGAAGCTCGGACGCGAGCGTGTGATACGCCGTGCCTCGAGATCGACTCATCATGATGTCCTTCGACTGCCTGACGTGCCCCACGAGCGCATCGTCAGGAACGGGTGAAATTCTTCGACATGCGTATTTGTACGGTCATTTCATGGACGTGTCAAGAGACGGATCGATGCCGATTGACGCGGTTCTCCTTGACAGGCGGCGCGAAGACACCCAAAATATGACGGAGTTGGCCGTACATTTGTCATCGAAACGCTTGTCATCGAAACGCTTGTCATCGAACATTGAGGGGTTCTCGTGAAGATCGCCGTCTGCGTGAAGCAGGTTCCGGATACGTGGGCAGAGAAGAAGCTGCGCCCCGACGATTCGACCCTCGATCGCGAGGCCGCTGATGGCGTGATGAATGAACTCGATGAGTACGCGGTCGAAGAGGCACTGCGACTCGGTGAAGCGCACGGAGCCGAGGTCACCATCGTCACGATGGGCCCGGAGCGGGCGGGCGAGACCATCCGCAAGGCCCTGAGCATGGGCGCAGATGCCGGCGTCCACCTCCTTGACGATGGGCTGCACGGCTCGGACGCGCTAGCCACGTCCTATGCCCTCGCCACCGTCCTGGACGGCCGCGGCTTCGACCTGGTCGTCTTTGGCTCCGAGTCGACCGATGCCCGAATGAGCGTCGTGCCCGCCATGGTCGCCGAGCGACTTGGCCTGGCCCAGCTGACCTTCGCACAGAAGGTCGATGTTGATGGCAGCACGGTCACGATCGAGCGGGTGACTGACTCGGGTTTCGACACGGTCACCGCATCACTGCCGGCCGTCCTGAGCGTCGTCGAGAAGATCAACGAGCCGCGCTACCCCTCATTCAAGGGCATCATGGCCGCAAAGAAGAAGCCGGTCGAGACCCTCACCGTCACCGAGGCCGGCCTTGATCCGGCGCGCGTCGGCGCGGGCGCGTCTTGGAGTGCGGTTGTCGATTTCGCAGCCCGGCCGGCGAAGGCT
>CALPZT020000064.1 GCA_943328365.2 Bifidobacterium breve
AACACGCATGTGACGAGCCGCGATGACGCCGCGGCAGCACTGGATGCCGCCGGCCTGCAGGTCATCGAGGCCCCCGTGGGGCGTAGCTTCAGCCACCGGGTCGACCAGGCGATCAGGCGCGACGTCATCATCGCGCGGCGGATGAGCGCCTAGCAGCACCGTCCGGCTTATCATCGAACGGATATGACGCCGCCATTCATTCGATCCCATTTCCCTGCCCAGATGATCGCCGCCCTCCTCGTCGTGGCAGCCTTGACCGCCCTCGCACTCGGCACCGCGGCCGCACCGCCGGCATTGGCGCAGGTTCACCAGATCGCGCTCCCCGCGCCCGGCGCCTGCCCCGTCGACGCTCGATTCAAGAAGCACGATTTCAGGGCAATGTGGATCGCATCGGTCGCGAATGTCGACTGGCCGTCGCGCCCTGGGCTCCCCGCTGCCCAGCAGCAGGCCGAGCTTCGGTCCTGGCTCGACCTCGCGGTCAAGAACAACTTCAATGCCGTCGTGCTCCAGGTGCGGCCGGCCGCCGACGCATTCTGGCCATCGCAGTTCGAGCCATGGTCCACCTGGCTCACCGGGAAGCAGGGCCAGGATCCCGGCTACGACCCACTCGCCTTCGCCGTGGACGAGGCCCACAAGCGCAACCTCGCCCTGCACGCATGGTTCAACCCCTATCGAGTGAGCATGAACGGCAAGCTATCCAGGCTCGCACCGTCCCACCCGGCCAGGGCACATCCCGAATGGATCGTCCGCAAAGACGGGAAGCTCTACTACAACCCCGGAATCCCCGAGGTACGCGAGTTCGTCACGAACGCGATCATGGACGCAGTCACCCGCTACGACATCGATGGCGTCCACTTCGACGACTACTTCTACCCCTACCCCGGATCAGGCAGGCCGTTCCGTGACCGCAAGGCATTCGCAGCGCACGGCGGCTCGTACGCATCGAAGGCCGACTGGCGGCGGGCGAACATCGACGCGCTCATCGAGGGCCTGCACGACCGCATCAACGCGGTCAAGCCCTGGGTGCACTTCGGGGTGTCGCCGTTCGCGGTCTGGCGCAACTCCGGCACCGATGCCTCGGGGTCCGAGACTCGCGCCGGAATCCAGACGTATGACGACCTCTACGCAGATACGAGACTGTGGGTCCGCGAGGGCTGGATCGACTATGTCGCTCCGCAGATCTATTGGACGAGGGGCTTCAAGATCGCCCGCTATGGGACGATCGCACGTTGGTGGGCCAGCGAGGTTAACGCTGCCGCGGCAGCCGGCCACCGTGTCGGCCTCTTCATCGGGGAGGCCACTTATCGAGCCGGCACCCGGGGGGACCCTGCATGGCGCAAGCGGCAGGAGCTCAGCCGGCATCTCCTCGAGACCTCGACGATCCCCGAGGTGCTCGGGAACATCTACTTCTCCGCGAAGGACGTCCGGGCCGACCGTCGGGGCACGACCACGGCCCTCGTCAACCGCTGGTACACCCGGCCCGCGATCCTGCCCTCGATCGGTGACGATCCAGGGGCCGTCCCGCAGGAGGTTCGCGACGTGAGCCGGAGCGATCGCACCCTGCGGTGGACAGGCGCGGACCCCGCTGCGACCTCATATGCGATCTACCGGGTGCCCGGAACCTCGCCCGGACCCTGCGACCTCGCCGATGCGCGCAATCTCGTTGCGTCCGTCCGTCGAACCGGCGACGCGATGACCTGGTCGGATGCAGGTGCCGGCACTGGCGATGTCACCTACGTCGTCACCGCAGTCGACCGAAATGGTCATGAGAGCGCCGGGGTAACGTCCGTGTAGTCCACGTTCTTGCAGTCCACGCCCTCAACGCGCCCGCGGCACGAGCGTCCGCCATCGTATTCAGTCGTGGCTCGCCCAGAACTGCAGCGCCGAAACGAGGAGAACCACGGATCCCACGCCGATATACAGCGACGTGGCGACCGGAGTGAAGGTCCAGAGGTTGGTGAGCAGTCCCATGCTGCTCACGACGAGCAGCGTCGAGAGCGGCTGGCGCATCGCGAGGAGCGGGCCCGCCTTCATGATCTTGAAGGCCCGGGAGTTCGAGATTGCTGCGAGCTCCTCCGGAAGCTCAAGAACTTCGTCGCGCAACTTGTCGCGCTGCTCGCGCAGGTCATCGCGGTCGGCCATGATCTCGGCCAGTTGCCTCTCGAGCGCCTCGAACCGAGCCTGTGCCTCGACAGCTGCCGGCTCGCTGAGATCCGGCGGGGCCTGAACGATCGGCGGCTCGACGGCCTCGGCTTGTACTGGTTCGCTGCCATTCGCACTCGCACCTGGCAGGTAGGCGATCGACTCGCTGGACTTCTCGGGACTGGACATTCGGGGCTCCCTCTCGGTTGGGGCATCTGCCTGGTCTCGGACCGGCGGTCAGACTGCGTTCGATGCTACCGACCGAAGCCGGCCGATGACAGCCCGCTGAGCTCATCCGCCCGTAATCCCGCGTAACTGGCCACCGGCTGATGCGCGTTCCACGGTCTTGTCCGATGCATTCCTGCGAGAGGGTCCCTAACCAGTCGGGGCCAGGGCCTCGGTCGCAGGAAACAGACGCCGGACAGGATCGATCCAGGCCGCAATGGCCTCACTCGCCGGCGCATTGGCGCCGGCGCACTCGTCCGCCATGAGCTCGAAGGTGATCTGCCCCGCGGTCGTCGCCCGAACGCTCGTGCTCGTCCCACCGACGCATCCTTCCTGCGATGCCTCGACCGGGAGCGACGCGATCGATTCGAGGTCAGCGACGAGCTCACGCCAGACCTCCGGTGGAGTCGGCCTCGATTCATCGGCCAGCACATCGCCATAGCTGTCGATGACCAGCCAGCTCGTCATGCGATCGATCGTGAGCTCCTCGCTGCGGTGATACTGCGGCGGCATGGATGAATCCTGAAAGCGATAGGTGACAACCACGTCATCTCCCATCACCGACCTTGAAGGCGCTGAGGGGCTCGTTCCGTCGCTCGTCGCAGTGCTCGTGCAAGCGGTCAGGATCAGCGCCAGGCCGATCGCGCCCGCAGCGTATCCATGGAGTCCCTTCATACTCGCGAATTGAACACCAGTAGCCTCAAGTGCCCTGAGTCCAGGGGCCCCGCATGACCGAACCGAAGGATTTCCCGTCCCGTGAGCGCCTTCCTCCTCAGTTTCGCCGTCATCTTCATCGCAGAACTCGGCGACAAGTCGCAGCTCATGGCGATGACGTTCGCGACGAGATACCGCTTCTGGACCGTCATCTGGGCCATCACGGCGGCGACCGCTGTCGTCCATCTCTTCTCGGTCGCACTCGGCAACGTCGTCGGCCTAGCGCTCCCAATCGGTCCGATCAGCGTCCTTGCCGGGCTGGCATTCATCGCCTTCGGCCTGTGGACGCTTCGCGGCGACAAGCTGAGCGAGGAGGAAGAGGGCAAGGCGCAGCGAGTGACACGATCGGCATTCTTCGCCGTGGCGATCGCGTTCTTCCTCGCCGAGCTCGGCGACAAGACGATGCTCGCGACCGTCACCCTTGCCACGACCGAGGGCTGGTTCGGTACTTGGCTCGGCTCAACCCTCGGCATGGTGGCCGCCGACGCGCTTGCCATCGGCGTTGGCGCGATGCTCGGCAAGGCATTGCCGGAGAAGGTCATCCGCATCGGGGCTGCTGTGCTGTTCTTCGCCTTTGGCGCATGGCTGCTCGTCGAGGGCATCCGAGTCTGGTAGCCGCCCGAGGCGTGCGGTCATGGAGTACGTTCCGAGGATGACCGGATCAGCGCTCACCGCAGAAGTCGCCTTCACTCAGATTCCCGTTGTGTCCCTCGCGGGCTGGCGTGAGGATCCGAATGGCCGCGAGGCATTTGCTGAGCGCGTCGTCGATGCCTGCCATGAGGTCGGCTTCTTCACCCTCGTCGATCACGGCGTCGACCCAGCGTTCATCGATGACTACTTCGCGGCACTCGAGTCGTTCTTCGCCCTCCCACCCGAGGTCAAGGGCCTCATCGACAAGCGTCAGTCGCCCCACTTTCGGGGCTGGGAGCAGGTGGGTGCGGAGCTCACCGACAACCGGGTCGACTACCGCGAGCAACTCGATCTCTCGACGGAGAACCCGCCGTATTCGCCAGATGCAGTGCCCGCGTACCTTCGACTCGACGGCCCCAACCAATGGCTGCCAGAGTCAGAACTCCCTGGCTTTCGAACCATTGTCAATGAGTTCCTCGCCCGGATGGCCGCCCTTGCCGACGAGCTCATGGAGATCATCGCCGTCGGCCTCGGCCTGCCCGCCGATGCGTTCCGCGACGTCTTCGGTGAGCGGCCGCTCTCCTTCGCCAAGCTCATCTCCTACCCCCCGACGCCCGCGGGCCAGGCCGGCGTCAACGGGCATCATGATGCAGGGTTCCTCACCATCTTGCTCCAGCACGGCGTAGGCGGGCTTCAGGCGCTCAACCCGGACGGCGACTGGATCGACGTCCCGCCGACCCCCGGCGCCTTCGTCATCAATCTCGGCGAGATGCTCCAGTCGATGACCGGCAACTACCTCGTCGCAACCACTCATCGCGTCATCGCCACATCGCAGCGCTACTCGTCGGCGTACTTCCACGGCCCCGACCTGAGAACGAGCCTGGACCAGATCAATCTCGATCCTGCATTCGCGGCGGCCGTCGAGGCCAGCCCCAGGCATCGTGATGCGGCATTCATGGCCAAGCGCGATGAGCTGCTCGCCGGAGGGTCCGGCACGATCAGTGCCCCAGCGCCGGTGTTCGGCGAGCAGATGTGGAACTACTACGTCCGCAGCTATCCGGAAGTCGTGCGACTGCACTACCCGGATCTCGTGTGAAGCGGGTTCATCACAGCACGGCGAGCACGCACTCGGCCGTGCTGTTCACGATCGACAGCCCGTTCTCCTCCTCGAGGAGTGCCGTGACGACGCCATCGCTGATGACCATCGCATAGCGCTTCGAACGAAGCCCAAGGCCAAAGCTCGATGCATCGATCTGCATGCCGACGGCTGTCGTGAACGACGCATCGGGGTCGGCGAGCATGGTGAATGTGTCGGCGACCCCATGCTCACGGCCCCAGGCATCCATGACGAACACGTCGTTGACCGAGAGGCAGGCGATGCGATCGACGCCCTTCTCCGAGAGCTCCGCGGCCCGCGCGATGTAGCCAGGCAGGTGACGGGTCGAGCAGCCCGTGGTGAATGCCCCCGGAACGGCGAAGAGGACGACCTGGCCGTGGCCAAGAACCTCGGCGGCGGAGACGACGGTGGGCGCGCCGTCGACCATGAGGCGGACATCGATTGCGGGAATGCGGTCACCAACGGCAATCGTGTTGAGCATGGGCATAGTCATGCGCAGAGGCTAGCCGAGCCTTGAATTCGGGCAGACGCCTACCATGAACAGTCCAGGCTCGCCATCACGATTCGAGGTACGCCGCCTGAATCCACGCCCGAAAGGAGCCCGCGTTGACCGAAGGCCGAACGATCGTCTTCGTGCACGGCAAGGGTGGCTTCGAGTCACGGCAGGCTTGGCTCGGCCCGCTCAACACCGGGCTCAGTGCACTCGGCTATCCGGTGATCGGCGCGCACGGCGATCGCATCATCGAGGCCGACTACCTCGTGGCCCTCCTCGCCGGCGACGACGGCCACACACCAGGCGTGGAATGGACGACACCGCCGGCGCGTGCTCGCCACGACACTTGGGCTGACTTCCTCGTCCGGCGCGAAGCGCTCGCCGAGGCAATCGAGCAGTCGCGCAACACGCCCGGTCCCGTCCATGCCGGGCTCTTCAGCGATACCCCACTGCCTGATTCGATCGCCGGCACGATGGAGGGGGTCGCGACCTACCGCGGCTCAAGTCGGCATCGCCATGCCGCGTGGCGGGCCGTGCTCGCCTGCCTCCCGGAGACCGGGCGCGTCACGGTCGTCGCGCACAGCCTCGGTTCCATCCTCATGATCGACCTTCTCACCAGGCTGCCTCCGGGACTGCAAGTCGACCTCCTCCTCACCATCGGATCCCCGATGGGCGTCAAGGGCCTGCGATCGCATCACGGTGGGATCGAAACCGCCGGGGGCTTCCCCGCCGACCGTGTGCTGAGGTGGCTGAATGTGTACGACCCGGGCGACATCATCACGGTCGGCCGCGGGGCGAGCACGTTCTTCCAGGCTGCGCTCGATGCTCCGGTGCGCACCGGCGGGTCGCACAGCCTCGTCGGCTACATGAGCCACCCGGTCATCGCCGCTGCTGTCGGGCATGCCATGTTCTCCGAACCCGGCCAGGCCGTTGTTGACGCTCCGATGTCACCACCACGAGTCGATGGTCAGGGAGTTCCCTCCCGGCGCCTGGACCCGCGATGGGACCCACTCCTCCTCCGCTTTGCCTACACCCAGCAGCTCTGGGCCACGTGCGATACGGGCAAGTGGGGATTTCGGCGCCGGATCGATGCTGCACGCCGGATCCTTGCCCGGCGAACGATCGAGGACATCGCGACCAGGCATGCGTCTCAACCTGCTGATGTGAGTGAACTCAGCCCCCTGCACCCTTCACGCGCACCCACGCAGGAGGACCTGCTCGTCCATGCCGCCGGCCTCGTTCGCGGCCAGATGTCCGATGCCCAGCTCGTCGTCGCCGCCGTCGACTTCCTGCTTGCCCCGACCCTGCCGCCCTTCGACCTCGACATCGCCGATCGGCACGCGCACGAGGCACTCGCAGCACTGCTCGCGAACGTTCGTCGAGCATCGCCCGCGAACCCTGGGCCCTCGGCAATCTCTGCGCCCTCGGCACAGGATGTCTCGGAAGCGGTCATTGCCTCGGTGCGGGATTCCAAGGCGGCGCTCTCGGAGTCAGGGTTCCCGTGGGGTCCGGTGCTCATCACGGCGGGCATCGGCCTGCTCGCCGCAACCGGAGTCGGCCTTGCCGTGGCCGCGCCAGCCGGTCTCGCTGGCGCGGCGGCAATCGCCAGCACGCTGGCAACCTTCGGCCCCGGGGGCATGGTCGGAGGCATTGCAACCCTCACCGCCCTCACCGGGGCGGCAACGGCGATGACGAGCCTCGGGGTTGTCGTCGAACTGACGCCCTCCGATCCGCGCTACGAGCAGGTACGCGACGCAATGGCGGTGCAGCTTGCCGAACAATCGGCTCCTCAGCTGCGAACCTCAGTTGCCGGCATGCTGGCGGTGCTCGGTGCCCAGCGCCGGCTCGGGCTCCCCTCCGACGCCGCGAATATCGAGGAGTTGCTCCTTCGCACAGAATCGCTCGTGCAGCACGAGCGAGGTCTGCATGCCGAGATTGCCCCCGGCCGTCCGGGCACGAAGGAATGGCGCACGAAGGCGTCAATTCTCGGCAAGGCCCTTGGATCCCTCGATCGCAATGCCGATGCACTCGGTCTGCCAGCAGCACCGCGAGCGGTTATCCGCCGGGAGATTGAGCAGGGTTGATCCGAGGGCTCAGAATCCATCGCGGATGTCGTGTCGTGCCGGCTTGCTGGCCAGCGCCGCCACGAGCATGAGGATGACGACAGCGGCCACCGGCAGGTAGGGAATGCCGAGCACCGGGCGAACATGAAGCGCTGCTGCCAGCCCCGACTCGCTGATCATGAGCAAGCAGAGCCCGGCCAGCGCAGTGAGTGCCAGCCACAGG
>CALPZT020000065.1 GCA_943328365.2 Bifidobacterium breve
CAAGGCGGCGGTTCACCGTCCTTCCGCCATCTCGACCGACAGTGCCCCCGAGGCTGCCTCACCGAGATCGATACCGAACCAGCGCGCCGCAGTTGCGACGTCCTTGTCACCGCGGCCGGAGCAGTTGATGATAATGAGGGAATCCGGCCCGAGTTCCCGGCCCAGTCGCATGGCGCCCGCAAGGGCATGTGCGGTCTCGATCGCCGGAATGATTCCCTCGGTTTGGCACAGGACGCGAAAGGCCTCCATAGCCTCGTCGTCGTTGATCGGGACGTACGTTGCCCGCCCCGTGTCGTGAAGCCAGGCGTGCTCGGGGCCGACCCCTGGGTAATCGAGGCCAGCACTGATGGAGTGCGACGGAACGGTCTGGCCCCACTCGTCCTGCATCACGTATGTGCGCGCACCGTGGAGCACTCCCGGTGTGCCCGCGGCAAAGCGGGCGGCGTGCTTGCCGGTTTCGACGCCCGAGCCTCCCGCTTCATAGCCGCGCAGTTGCACGCTCGGATCGTCGATGAAGCCACTGAACAGGCCCATGGCATTCGACCCACCACCGACGCAGGCAACGACCGCATCCGGCAGACGACCCTCGGCTTCGAGAATCTGGACGCGAGCCTCACGGCCGATGACCTGGTGAAAGGTCCGCACGACCTCAGGGAATGGAGCCGGGCCAGTCACGGTGCCGAGCACGTAGTGGGTCTCCTCGACGGTCGAGACCCAGTCGCGCATCGCCTCGTTGATCGCGTCCTTGAGGGTCCGGCTTCCGGTCGTGACGGGGATCACCTCGGCGCCGAGGAGCTTCATTCGAGCAACGTTGAGCGCCTGCCGCCGGGTGTCCTCCTCGCCCATGTAGACCGCGCATTTGAGGCCAAGCAGTGCGGCGGCAGTTGCCGTCGCGACTCCGTGCTGGCCCGCGCCAGTTTCGGCAATGAGGCGCTTCTTGCCCATTCGCTCGGCGAGAAGGGCCTGACCAAGCACGTTGTTGATCTTGTGCGAGCCGGTGTGATTGAGATCCTCGCGCTTGAGATAGATAGTCGCGCCCCCGCAGTGCTCGCCGAATCTGCGAGCGAGCGTCAGCGGATTCGGACGGCCCGTGTACGTGCGCTCGAGCTCGTGAAGGCGATGGAGGAATGCCTCATCGGCCATAGCGGCACGGAACTCACGATCGAGCTGGTCAAGTGCGGCGGTGAGCGCCTCAGGGACGAACCGGCCTCCGTATTGCCCGTAGTGCCCGGGTGCACTGGTGGTCTCGAGCATGACCGCCATGGGTCAACTCCGTCCGTGTCGTAGGGCTGGGTGTGCACCGGCGGTGACGAGGTCGTGCACCGCCGTTCTGGGACTCTTCGTCGTCACGAGGCTCTCGCCGACGAGGACGGCGTCGGCGCCATGCTCGGCGTACGCAATCAGGTCACGGGTGTCGCGGACACCGGACTCGGCGATGCGAACACAAGTTTCAGGGATAAGCGGCGCCACTCGGTTGAACTGGGTTCGGTCAACCTCGAGGGTGCGGAGGTCTCGCGCATTCACGCCGATGATCCGCGCGCCCGCGTCGACGGCCCTGCTCACCTCGTCAACGTCATGGACCTCGACGAGTGGCGTCATTCCGAGACTGCACGCACGCTCGACAAGGCTCACGAGGGCCTGCTGGTCGAGTGCCGCGACGATGAGCAGCACCATGTCGGCGCCATGGGCTTTCGCCTCCCACAGCTGGTAGCTCGTGACGATGAAATCCTTGCGAAGCACGGGGATGTCAACTGCCGCTCTCACGGCGTCAAGGTCGTCCAGACTCCCACCGAATCGCCGCTGCTCGGTCAGGACGCTGATGCAGTGCGCACCACCTGCTTCGTAGTCGAGGGCGAGCGATGCGGGGCTGAGGATCTCTGCGAGGGCTCCCCTGCTCGGACTCGAGCGCTTCACCTCGGCGATCACCGAGACACCATCGCCCTTGAGCACCGAGTAGACATCGCGCGCCGGCCGAACTTGCGCCGCACGCTCCTTGAGTTCGTCGATAGGAACGCCAGCCATTCTCACCGCAAGGTCCTCGCGAACGCCAGCGAGGATGTCGTCAAGGACCGTCACAGCCCCAACATTAACCCCGTCACGACCCGAGTGCTCGCGGTGGCCTCGCCCCGGGTCCCTCTGCTCCCCGCCCGACGTTTTTTGCCGGCAGCCCAACCGCGAACCGTTCTGGAACCGTCAGTTCCCCAGGGCGCCGGAGTCGAGGTACGGGACGAAGTTTCTCACGACGCCGAAGACGACCATGATCGCCAGCCCGGTGAGCAGCAACCGGTTGCGCCATCTGAAGCGACGGCGTGTGACGGCGGGCCGAATACCGGTGCCAGCTCGTCTGAGCCACCCGAGCCAGAGCACGAGGACAATCGGGATGACAAAGGGAATGAGGAGATTGTGGTCGATGGCCCCGGTCATGTCGCCATGCAGGAGGTCGTAGGTGCCCCGCATGAGCCCGCATCCGGGGCAGTCGATCCCGAGGAGCGCACGAGTCGGGCAGAGCGGATAGTGCCCGGGCTCATTCGGGTCGATGGCAAACAGGACTGCGCAGCCAGCTATAGCCGCGATAGCGAGTCCAACCGGCGCGACGAGCCGGCGGCCCAATGAACGGGGATCGACGACCGCCGCCTCGACGATCTCATCGTCGCTGATCCCCTGCGAGGCGCTCGGTTTCACCACCACACCATACGCCGGGCCGACCCGATCAGGCTGGCCCTGCGGCGACTGGATCAGGTGGCAGCCGTACAGTGAAGCAGGCGCCCCCCTCCGGAGCCGTCCCGACCTCCGCGAATCCCCCGAGCCCCGCTGCCAGGCGCCCCACCATCGCCAGCCCGAGACCGGTACCGACCGGCCGCACGCCGCGGTAGCGCTCGTGCAGGACACCAGGTTCGAATGCCACGGTGAGGTCATCGGCCGTGAGCCCGGGGCCGGAGTCACGGACTTCGACAACTGCCCAGCCTGGCTCGCGTCGTACGGCCAGCACGATGACCGAGCCGGCCGGAGAGACTCGCAGCGCATTCTCAATGAGATTGTCGATGATCTGGCGCACGCGCATCGGATCGGTGGTGAGCGGTAGCTCGTCGGCCGTGAACTCCGGGATAAAGCCCACCCGCTCCCGGGCGCACCGATCGGCCCAGACGGCCGAGGCTTCGTTTCCGATCTCAACAAGGTCAGTGGCGATCGGGTGCATGCGAAATGTGACGGCCCCCAGCCGGGCTAGGTCCAGCAGGTCCTTGACGAGCCGGTCGAGTCGCTCGGCCTCCGCACCCATCGTCGCCCCCGTTCGCGCGACATCCTCCTGGGCAACGACACCATCGGCAAGCGCCTCGGCATAGCCCTTGACAGCGGTGAGCGGCGTGCGGAGCTCGTGCGAGACAGACAGCAGGAACTCGCGCTGGCGTCCCTCTGAGATCGCGAGTGCCGCACTGAGATGGTTGAGCGACACCGCGATGTCGGCTATCTCACTCGGTCCTTCGGGCGACAGGCGGACGTC
Organism: Bifidobacterium breve; assembly: GCA_943328365.2. Lineage (GTDB taxonomy): Bacteria > Actinomycetota > Actinomycetes > S36-B12 > S36-B12 > WLND01. Next base: position 3,500 of record CALPZT020000065.1, read on the forward strand.
GCGTGAGCCGCCGGCCATCTCGTTCGCGGCGTCCCGCGCGGCTCGAAGCGGACGGGTCATGCGCCGGGCGACGAAGTAGCCGATCGGAATGGCGATGAGCAGTCCGATGACGAGCGCGACGCCAAATCGGAAGAGCACGGCCATTGCCGAACCGCCGACGACCGACACCGATTGCTCGAGGACAACTGCGGAGCCGCCTTTCAGCGGCCTGCCCTCGATGAGGACGGCCCCCTCTGGTGTTTCTCCGCTCGAGGAGACGGAAGCGCCCTTGTTCAATGCCTCGGTCTCGGCAGGGGACATCCCCGGAGCCGACGGCCCGCCCGGGATGACGTAGTAGCCACGCACCTGCTCCGCGAGCAGTGCTGCCGTGAGGTCACGTGGGAGCAACTCGTCACGCCGGCGATCCTGCGGGGCGCGGTCCAGGGCAGCTGCGGTCAGGTCGGCCAGCCTGCCCAGGGTGCCCTGGGCCTGCTGGCGCGCCGACGAGGAGACCATCGGATACGACACGACCGCGGCGACGATGACGACGACAGCGGCGACGATGCAGGTCATGAGGACCGTGCGGGTAACGATGCTCACGCGCATGCGCGGTCGCCCAAGCTCCTCGACAGGTTCATGCGATGCGATCCTCGTGCTGCTCACCTCGGAATCTCGGCGGCGTACCCGACCCCGCGGACGGTACGGATGATGTCCGATGCGTCGAGCTTGGCCCGAACCTGAGCCACGTGGACATCGACCGTGCGAGTGCCGACCACTGCCGCATAGCCCCAGACCTCGGAGAGCAGCTGCTCACGGCTGAAGACGCGTCCCGGATGCGACATGAGGTGTGCGAGGAGATCGAACTCCGTTGCGGTGAGGGAGATCGCCACGCCATTCGCGGTGACGCGACGGGTGACCTGATCAAGCTGGACGGCACCCATCGACACCGGCCCCTCGGTCGCATTCGCCCGTGTCGCCCGTCGGACGACCGACTTCACCCGGGCGACGACCTCACGGGGGCTGAACGGCTTGGTGATGTAGTCATCGGCGCCGAGTTCAAGACCGAGCACTCGATCGACTTCGTCGTCGCGAGCGGTGCAGAACAGGATGGGAGTCCAGTCGCCGTCCGAGCGAAGTTGGCGGCACACCTCGGTGCCGTCCATGCCGGGCAGGCCTACATCGAGGATGATCGCCATCGGGTGGAGCGTTCGGGCAAAGGACAGACCGCTCGGCCCATCGGTTGCCACGTGGACCCCGAAGCCCTCACGGGAGAGGTACATCCGAAGCAGATCGGAGATCGCCCGCTCATCCTCGACGACGAGGACGAGACCTTTGCTCTGATCGGCTCGGGACGGGTCTGCGTGCGGCGTCGGATTCATCACGTGCACAGCGTGCCATGAGTTTCAGCCCACGTGGCAGGCTGGCGTGCGAAACGTGTCAGGAATTGGTAAGGATTCCCGGCAGGCTAGCGGCGAGCGACGGCTCCGAGGCCGAGCATCTGCATGACCTTGCCGACGATGCCCGCCACCACGAGGAGTGCAACCGAAGCGCCGAAGGCGATCCAGTTGGCGAACATGATCGACAGCGTGCCGGCCGTGAAGGCCAAGGTGACGAGTACGGTCGTGGTCCATGCCGCCGGCGTATTGCCGTGGTGGACCTGCTTGGCCGGGGCGTTGGCATCCTTCATGAGGACATCTAAGCAGGTGGCCCATCGGATGTCGGATCCTCGCCACTGTCGATCGCATCCCAGGGCGTTAATCGCCGCGTGGCGACGGGTGTCGCGCGCGCCGGAGCGCTTCCCCCCGGAGCCTCGAAGCGGCGCCCGAGTCCGGGCCACGCTCGGCCCCGCACCAGCACCGAAAGGCCGGCGGCGCCGACGACCAGACCACCCGTGACCGCTAGTGACCACAGGGGATTCGATGAGGACTGCCATCCCACCGAGGCGCTCGAGACGATGATGACTGCGCCGGCGGCAATCACAACCGCTCCGACGATGACCCTCCCCCACGACCTGGTCGCGATCACCGCGAGGAGGCCCGCCAAGGCGACCCAAGCAGATGCGGAGGCGAGCGGTGCAAGATCGGTGCCCGACAACGCCACGGTTCGCACCGGCCCGGTGACGTCATCGAGCATCGGCACCGTGATCGCCGACCAGGTGAGCGAGCATGCGATGAGCACTGTCAGGGCACCGCCCGCCAATGCGAGAAGGCTTGCCCTCATGACCGGGGTACCTCCGCCAGCGTGGCGGCGACAGCCACCGCCCTGAGCACCGCAGCAGCCTTGCTCCTGCACTCGGCGGCCTCGCTGCGGGGAACCGAGTCCGCGACGATGCCGGCGCCGGCCTGGACATGAGCCACGCCGTCCTTGATGACCGCTGTCCGAATGGCGATCGCCGTGTCGATGTTGCCCGCGAAATCCAGGTAGCCCACGCAACCGCCGTACAGGCCCCGTCTCGACGCCTCGAGCTCGTCGATGATCGCCATGGCCCGCGGCTTCGGCGCCCCGCTCAGGGTGCCCGCCGGGAAGGTCGCAGCGAGGGCATCGAATGCAGCCGCGCCAGCGGCGAGGTCGCCGGTGACCGTCGAGACGAGGTGCATGACGTGGGAATAGCGCTCGACCTGCATGAACTCCACGACATTGACGGACCCGGGCACGCACACCCGGCCGAGGTCATTGCGGGCGAGATCGACGAGCATGAGGTGCTCGGCGCGCTCCTTCTCGTCGGCGAGCAGTTCCTCGGCCAGCGCCGCATCGCGTTCCGGCGTCGCCCCTCGCGGCCTCGTCCCGGCAATCGGATGGACGACGCAGCGCCCGCTCGTCACGGTGACGAGCGCCTCGGGCGAGCTTCCGACGATCTCGAAGGAGACGTCGTCCGACAGGCGTCCGTGCTCGTCGTTCGGCTCCCTCCCATCGTCGACCGGCATGCGCAGCAGGTACATGTAGGGGCTCGGATTCGTCGTGCGCAGGATCCGGTAGACGTCGAGGCCAGACGCGGCGCACGGGGTCGTGAAGCGCTGCGAGAGCACGACCTGGAAGGCGTCACCGCCTCGGATGTACTCCTGAGCATGCGCCACGGCGGACAGGTACTCCTCCTCCGTGGTCCAGGGCGTGATCACGGGTGCGGTGTCGAGGTCGTAGGAGCTGATCGGCTGCGAGCGCCCGGCTGCTAGGTCGGCCTGCATGGTGTCCAGGCGCTCGCAGGCATCCAGCCAGGCCTCGTCGACGTGCTCATCGGTGTCGTCGTAGTTGATGGCGTTCGCGATGAGGATGACCGAGCCGTCCGCGTGATCGAGCACGGCGAGATCGGTTGCGAGGAGAAAGACGGTCTCGGGGATGCTCGTGATGTCCGGGTTGGAGTCGGGTACCCGCTCCCAGTGGCGGACAGCGTCGTAGGACACGTAGCCGACCATGCCGCCGGTGAGCGGCGGGAGTCCGGGGATCGGATCGGTGTGCAGCGCCGACACGGTGTCGCGCACGACGTCAAGGACCGAGCCAGCCATCGGCAGGTTCCGTGGAGCGCGACCCAGCCAGGCGGCAACGCCGCCCCGATCGGTGATCATCGCAGCGCAGCGAACGCCGACGAATGAGTACCGAGACCAGGTGCGGCCCTGCTCAGCCGACTCGAGCAGGAACGTGCCCGCCCGGTCACCGCACAGCGACCGGAAGAGCCCGACTGCGGTATCGCCGTCGACGAGCAGTCTGCGAACGACCGGGATCACCCGGCGACCTTTCGCGAGCTCGCGGAACTCCGGCAGCCCGGGGGTGAGGACTCCGATGGGAATCGCGCTCACGACTCCCCCGGGAGGCGGACGGCAATCGCATCGAAGCAGCTTCGCTCGCCGGTGTGGCAGGCGGCGCCGCTCTGGTCGACGAGGAGCAGGAGGGTGTCGCCATCGCAGTCGGCCATGATGGCCCGAACCTGCTGGGTGTTGCCGGAGGTAGCCCCCTTCACCCACTGCTCGCCGCGGCTGCGCGAGAAGTAGGTGGCCTCGCCGGTCGTCAGGGTGCGCTCGAGTGCAGGACGATCCATCCACGCCATCATGAGGACCTCTCGCGTATCCCACTGCTGAGCGATAGCCGGGACGAGGCCATCGCCGTTGAACCGGACGCTCTCGAGAAG
>CALPZT020000066.1 GCA_943328365.2 Bifidobacterium breve
AGCCTGCTGGGGCTCGTTCCCCTCGATGAGCGAATCGTCTTGGTCGAGGATTCGGCGGAGTTGCTCCCCGACCATCCGCATGTCGTGCGTCTTCAGTCTCGGCTGGCGAATATCGAGGGCGTCGGCGCGATCACGATGCGCGAACTCGTGCGCCAGTCGCTGCGGATGAGACCGGATCGCATCGTCGTCGGTGAGGTCCGAGGCCCGGAAATTGTCGAGTTGCTGTCAGCACTCAACACCGGCCACGAGGGTGGCTGCGGCACGATCCACGCGAACTCGGCTGATGATGTGCCGGCGCGGATCGAGGCGCTCGGCCTCACCGCCGGGCTCGACAGAATCGCGGTCCATGCGCTGCTCGGCGCTGGTCTCGATGTCATCGTCCACCTCACGCGCGAACGGTCTGGCCAGCGAGTGGTGTCCGGCATCCACTGCCTTTCGCGCGATGACCACGGCTTGGTGCACGCTCACCCGGCACTGCGGAGGCGTGACGGGGCGATGGCGGCTGAGCCCGGCCTGCTCGGGCTCACGGAGCGCGTTGAGCGTGCCGGCGTGCCGGCACCGCGTTAGGACGCGCTGTGCTCCCCGCCCTCCTTGCATCGATCGCGGTGCTCCTGCTCATGAGCGGTTCGCCCGAACGCCGCCTTCGTTCGGTCTTTACTCATCCCGATGACGATGCACCGTCGCGCGACTCGACGTTTGCTCGCCGGGCATTCGGCAGTCGGGGTCGACGGCAGCGGGCTGATGAGCGCGAGCGGGTGACGAATGCGGTGGTGGCGCTCGCTGCCGAACTTCGCGCCGGGCAGCCGCCGTCAGCGGCATTGCTCATCTCCGCTGGATCCCCGCCAGTATGGCCAAGCACGCTTGCAGCCCTCCGCCTTGATGGCGACATCCCGGAGGCGCTGCGTGTCGACGCGCAAGCCCACCCCGTGCTGCGGTCCCTTGCCGCGTGTTGGGAGGTGGGGTCAGCATCTGGCTCAGGGCTGGCCGCCGCAGTGCATCGCCTCGCGGAGGCAAGCCGCGCTGCGGAGGAGGTGCGCGGTGAGCTCGACGTGCAGTTGGCCGGGCCGCGCGCCACTGCACGCACCCTCGCGACGCTGCCACTCATCGGCTTGCTGCTCGGAGTCCTCATGGGGGCCGATCCCGTCGGCTGGCTTCTCGGCAGCGCACTGGGCCTTGGCTGCCTCGCCGGAGGCGCGGTGCTCACGGGCCTCGGAATCCTGTGGACCTCCCGCATCGCCGCCGGGGTCGAGCGGCAATTGTGATCGCGCTGGTCGTGCTCTTGAGTGCTGCCGCGGCTTGGCTGGCCGTGGGCAAGCCGCCGGATGCTCGAGTGGAACGCATGTTCGCCGGGGCTGAAGCTCCGCGCTCCGAGCTCCTGCCGCCATGGCTCGGGAGCGCGTGCGCCGTGCTGCTCGGCGCCGGCATCGCTGCAGTGATCGGCTCGCCCATCGGTGTCGCTCTCGGAGTCGGAGCGGCCGTTCTCCTGCATCACCTGCTCGGGCGCCTGGAGTCGCGGTCGAGCCGCGACCGCCGGATTGCGATCGCCCGGCAGCTTCCGGAGGCGGCCGACCTGCTCGCGGCCACGCTCGCATCAGGCGCACCGCCGGGCCGGGCCTGCAGTGCGGTGGCGACAGGCGTTGACGAGCCGCTCAGTTCGATGCTCGCCCGGGTGAGCGCCTCGCTGAATCTCGGCGCGAGCTCGACCGAGGCTTGGTCGGCGGCCGACCCGGAGGGGGCCCTCGCGGCGCTCTCCGCCGCATTCATCCGGTCGGAGTCCTCGGGGGCGCCGATCGCGGACGTGCTGGCGGGAACCGCAGCAGATCTTCGTCGGCGTCGTCGGCGCGAGGTCGAGGTTGCCGCGCGTTCTGCGGGGGTGCGGGCGGTGGGACCCCTTGCCGCCTGCTTCCTCCCCGCGTTCCTGCTTGTCGGCACGATGCCGGTGATCGCATCCATGGCCGAAGTGGTGCTCGGCCGGTAATCCCACCGAGCCGGCGTTTTCCACAGGGCTCGCGAGCACCCGGTCGTCTTCCCCAGGGACGATGCGTGATCTTTCTGGCAGCCCCCCAACGGACGCACAGTAGGCACGCCAACAGGCAAGCGAGCCGACCGTTCGTCGGCATGACCATCAGGTCACGTATTGGGGGAACACATGCGAAACATGCTCACTCGAGTGATGAAGGATCAGCGCGGTATGACGACCGTTGAGTACGCGATGGGAACGGCGGCGGTCGTTGGGCTAGGCGGCGTCCTCATCAAGTTCTTCTCCAGCGATACCTTCCGTAACATCATCTGGGCGGTCATCCGCAACGCTCTGTCCGGGTTCATCGGCTGACATGGCTCATTCCAGGCCGGATGGAAGGGCCCCGAGTCCCTCGGGGCCCTTCCGGCTTTTGGGGCGCGACGACCGGGGGAGCGCAGTGCTCGAGACGGCGATCGCCGTGCCCGTGCTCGTGGTGATCACGGCGATGATGCTGTGGGCGATGGGATTCGGCGTCACCTCGCTCGCACTGGCGAGCCAGGCACGCGATGTCGCCCGGGCGATCGCTCGCGGTGAGTCGAGTGAGGCGGCCGCGGCGGGCGTGGCGAAGGGTCGGCCGAATGCCCGAGTGCTCATCAGGGAGGCCGGAGGCATCGTGACCGTCTCGGTCCTCGAGGTGGTGTCGATTCCGTTGCCACTGTTCGAGGGGCTCGAGATGACGATCACCCAGGACGCTGCAGCTCGCCGAGAGGCGTCCGCGACCATGGAGGTGCCCGATGCGAGCGGCTGAACGCGGCTCGGCCACCATTGTGGCGCTGGCCCTCAGCGCTGCGCTGCTCTGCAGTGGCGTGCTGGGCCTCGCCGTCGTTCAGGCGGCCGTTGTCATGAGCCGGGCGCAGACCGCAGCCGATCTCGCCGCACTTGCCGGAGCGCAGGCCGTGACCGACCCGTGCGGCGCCTCAGCAGCGGTTGCCGAGGCGAATGGGGCCGCGATCACCAGATGCATATTCGAGGGCCCCGACGTCGTCATCGAGGTGTCGATGCCGGCGCCTCCATTCATCGAGCGGATCGCCTTCGCCGTCGGTCAACCGGCAGGGGCGGTTTCGGCGAGGGCCAGGGCGGGTTTCTGACCCCGGGCGCGACACCCCCATCGAGCCCGACGAAGGAGGCGAGCGGGTCAGCAGTTCAGCAGTTGGTCGAGGAGCCGGATGGCCCCGGCCTTGTCGAGCGGGTCATTGCCGTTGCCGCACTTTGGCGACTGAATGCACGACGGGCAACCCCGGTCGCAGCGGCATTCGGCGATGAGGGTGCGGGTACCGCCGAGCCATGCGCGCGCGACTCGGTAGCCGTGCTCGGCGAATCCGGCGCCGCCAGGGTAGCCGTCGTAGACGAAGACGGTGGCGCGCCCGGTGTCGGGGTGCAGGGCGGTCGACACGCCGCCGATATCCCATCGATCGCAGGTCGCGAAGAGGGGAAGGAGCCCGATTGACGCATGCTCGGCTGCATGCGCGGCACCCGGGACATCGACATCCTCGAGCTCCGCTGACGAGATCTGCTCGGGGCTTACCGTCCACCACACGGCAGTCGTGCTGAGTTCGCGTTCAGGGAGCTCGAGCGCCTGTTCGCCGAGGAACTCGCCGGTGAGCACCCGGCGCCGCTGGAAGGAGACCACCTGCGAGGTCACCTCGACGTTGCCGAAGCTGATCTCCCCGTCGCCCCACCGCTGGGTGTCCATCACCGAGGTGATGCGAATATCGCTCACCTCCCTGGCATCGGTCGTGTAGTCGACCTCCTCCTCGCGAACCGTGGCAACCGCCTCCGAGAGATCGAGCGATGTGACGATGTGCGTAACCCCCTGATGGGTATAGACGGCGCCGGGGTGCAGGTTGGCGTGGGCAGCGGCGTTGTCGAGGCTGCCGAGAATGCGCCCCGTGCCATCCTCGACGATGCGCACAGGTGGGCCGCCGGTCCCTCGGAGATCGGCGAGATCGCTCGCGCGATCCCGACTCGTCCAGAACCAGCCGTTTGATCGCTTACGCAGCAGGCCTGCTGCGGCGAGCTCGTCGAGGCGGGCGATCGCGGATGCGCCGAACCACCGAACGGCGTCGTCGGCGGTGAGCGGAAACTCCGAGGCGGCGGCGCATAGGTGCGGGGCGAGCACATAGCGGTTCTCGGGGTCGAAGACGGTTGCCTCGACCGGCTGGCCGAACACGATCTCGGGATGCTGGGCAATGTAGGTGTCGAGCGGGTCATCGCGCGCGACGAACAGGGCGAGTGCAGGCTCACCGCTTCGGCCGGCGCGGCCGACCTGCTGCCAGAGCGAGGCACGGGTGCCCGGCCAGCCTGCGGTGATGACAGCGTCGAGGCCGGAGATGTCGATGCCGAGCTCAAGCGCGTTGGTCGCGGCCATCGCCGCGATCGTGCCATCGCGCAACTGGGCCTCGAGGGCTCGACGCTCCTCGGGCAGGTAGCCGGCTCGATAGGACGCTACGCCCGCGACAAGCGCTGGGTCGATCTCGCTGAGGAGGTCGCGGGTCATCATGGCGACGGCCTCGGCGCCACGCCGACTGCGAATGAAGGCGAGGCTCTGCAGGCCCTCGACGACGAGGTCGGCGAGGAGGTCGGCTGTCTCGGCGGTCGCGGATCGGCGGGTAACGGTCGCCTTGCCATCACGTCCTGAAGTGCCATCACCTCCCGGGGTGCCATCGGCCCCCGAAGGCCGATCGACGATGGCGGGCTGCCACAGCCCGATGACCTTGCGGGCACGAGGGGAGGTGTCGTCGGTGACGGCTTCGACCGGCCCTCCGACGAGCCGGGCGATCGAGATGTGCGGATCGGCGACCGTTGCCGATGCGGCAATGACGACGGGCGAGGCCCCGTAGCGCTCGCAGGTGCGGCGGAGCCGGCGGATGACCGCGGCTACATGGGCGCCGAATACGCCCCGGTAGTTGTGGCACTCGTCGATGACGATGTAGTCGAGGCGCCGGAGGAACGGAGCCCAGGTGGAGTGCTGCGCGAGCATTGACCGATGGATGAGGTCGGGGTTGGTGAGGATGTAGTTCGCGTGGGCGCGGGCCCACGAGCGCTCGTCGCCTGAGGCGTCGCCATCGACCGTGGCCGCCCGCAGCCAGGGCAAGCCCAATTCGGTGAGGGCTCGCAACTGGTCGTGCGCAAGGGCCTTCGTGGGGGCGAGGTACATCGTCGTCGAGCCGCGGCCATTGGGTACCGTCAGGCCTCGGTGGACGGCAGCGAGCGCCGGCAGCGTGAAGGCCAGGCTCTTGCCGGACGCGGTGCCCGTTGCGAGGACGACATCACGACCGGCGTGCGCGAACTCGGCGGCCTCGACCTGGTGCCGCCATGGCCGATCGATGCCCTGCCCGGCCCAAGCCGTGACGAGCTCCGGTGGCACCCAGAGGGGCCAATCAGCGGTTGTGGCGGTGCGGGCCGGAATCGTGGCGGTATGACGCAGTCGATCGGGGCGCCCGGCCGTGAGGCGGCCGAGGACGTCCTCGGGGGTTGGCCGAACCAATCTCGTCATCACGCCCAAACCAACGGGAGGGGTGTGCCAGAGTTTGCCGATGGAGTTCGCTGTCACCGCGTTCTTCGAGGGGGACCTGCAGGTTGTCGCCACGCAGGGGGATCTCGATGTCCACGCCGCGCCGCAGTTGTCGTCGATCCTCATGCCCCTTGTGGAGCCGGGCAGCAAGGTCGTCATCGAGATGTCCCGCACCCCGTTCATGGATTCGAGCGGCCTGGCGGCCATCGTGGAGGCGGGAGCCAAGGCCCGCGACGTCGACGGCTACCTGTGCCTCGCCGCGCCGGGCGACCGGGTGGGAAAGGTGTTGGAGATCACCGGCGTGGACACGCTCATTGACGTCTTCGATTCCCTAGAGTCGGCCCAACTCGGTCGGTAACCCAACCGGCCGCGGACGGCAGCCCGCGTTGCGTAGACTCCGCAGGTTGATCTAACCCATGATCCCGGCTGCGCAACACGCCGGTAAGGCAGGAGACCCATGATCGAGTTGTCCGGAGGCAACCTCACGACAGTCGTCGTTGTTGCCATCATCGCGCTTGCCGCCCTCGGGGTAGCAGCAGTCCTGGTTCGGGAGGTTCTCTCCGCCAGTGAAGGCACTGACCGAATGAAGGAGATCGCCGGCGCGATCCAAGAGGGCGCCTCGGCGTACCTCACGCGCCAGTTCAAGACTCTCGCCATCTTTGCGGCGATTGTCTTCTTCATCCTGTTCCTCCTCCCCGCGGAAACGAGCAGCGAGCGCATTGGCCGCAGCATCTTCTTCCTCGTGGGTGCCGTGTTCTCCGGCGTCACCGGCTACATGGGCATGTGGCTCGCCGTGCGCGGCAACGTGCGCGTTGCAGCCGCGGCCAAGGACTCCGGTGAGCAGAAGGCGATGAAGATCGCATTCCGCACCGGCGGGGTGGCCGGCATGTTCACTGTCGGGCTCGGCCTGTTCGGCGCCGCGCTCGTCGTCCTCGTCTACAAGGGCGAGGCCCCCAAGGTGCTCGAGGGCTTCGGCTTCGGTGCGGCACTGCTCGCGATGTTCATGCGAGTCGGCGGTGGCATCTTCACGAAGGCCGCCGATGTCGGCGCAGATCTCGTGGGCAAGGTCGAGCAGGGCATCCCTGAGGACGACCCCCGCAACGCTGCGACGATCGCCGACAACGTCGGTGACAACGTTGGCGACTGCGCCGGCATGGCAGCAGATCTCTTCGAGTCCTATGCCGTGACCCTCGTGGCCGCGCTCATCCTCGGCAAGGCCGCATTCGGCGAGCTCGGTCTCGTCCTGCCGCTCATCATCCCGGCGATCGGCGTGCTCACGGCCGTCATCGGCATCTTCGCCGTCTCGCCGCGCAAGAGCGATCGCTCGGGCATGTCGGCGATCAACCGCGGGTTCTTCATCTCCGCACTCATCAGCGCAGTCCTTGTCGTCGTCGCGGTATTCGTATGGGTGCCGGCGTCCTGGGATCAGATCGAGTCGATCGGCGGCATCGCTGCAGTCGAGACGGCCGATTCACTCGGCCCGCGCGTGTTCGTCATCGGCTCGGTGTTCGTCGGCATCATCCTCGCCGCGGTCATCCAGCAGCTCACGGCGTACTTCACCGAGACGAACCGCCGTCCGGTCGACGATGTCTCGAAGACCTCGCTCACCGGTGCAGCCACGGTCATCCTTTCGGGCATCTCGCTCGGACTCGAGTCCGCGGTCTACTCGGCGCTCGTCATCGCGGCAGCCGTGTACGGCGCGTTCCTGCTCGGCGGCGGCGTCGTGCTGCTCTCGCTCTTCGCGATCGCACTCGCCGGCACCGGCCTGCTCACCACGGTCGGCGTCATCGTCTCGATGGACACCTTCGGTCCGGTTTCCGACAACGCCCAGGGCATCGCCGAGATGTCGGGCGATATCGATGGCGAGGGCGCAGCAGTGCTCACCCGCCTCGACGCGGTCGGCAACTCGACCAAGGCGATCACCAAGGGCATCGCAATCGCGACAGCAGTGCTTGCGGCGACAGCGCTGTTCGGCGCTTTCCGCGATGCGATCATCGGTGCAACCGTGGAGGCTGGCGGCACAGATGCGCTCAAGACCCTCCAGGAGCAGC
>CALPZT020000067.1 GCA_943328365.2 Bifidobacterium breve
CAGAATGGGTTCCGTGACCGCCAGCCAGCCCTTCCGCGACGGCAGCGGCCGATCCCTTTCCGACTATCCGCGGCCGTCTGTGGCAGTCGATACAGCGCTCATGACCGTGACACCCGGTGACGCGGACGAAGCCCCGTACCTAGGCGTGCTGCTCGTCCGGCGCCCGGCCGAACCTTCACGCCAATCGAGCAATTCGCAAGGGTGGGCACTGCCCGGCACCTTCCTGCACGAGGGCGAGACCCTTGCCGATGCGGTTCGCCGCTCGCTGGCGGAGAAGGCTTCGGTAACCGGACGAGAACCGCAGCAACTGCGCGTGTTCGACGACCCTGCGCGTGATGATCGCGGGTGGGTGCTGTCAGTCGCCCACCTCGACGTGCTCGCATTCGACGAACTCGAGGCGCTGCGTCGTCCGTCCGACACCCGCATTGCCCGCGTCCCAACAAAGCTGCGCCTGCCCTACGACCATGCGTCAATCATCGAGTTGGCGGTCGAACGGCTACGGCGGGAATACCGAGCAATGCCAGACCCACGGCACCTGCTGCCGGATGCGTTCACCATCGCCGACCTGCGGATCGTGCACGAGGCCGTTGCCGGCACCGCCCTGCAGAAGGACACCTTCCGCAGGCTCATGATCGATCAGCTCGTCGAATTGCCGGACGAGTCGGTAGGTCGGGTGGGCCGGCCCGCTCGCCTCTTCGCCCGCCGTCGCTGACGTTGTCGGATGTTGTCCACAACCTGACGTTCCGGGGTTCCACGCGGCGGTTTTCGCGCCTACGGTGACGTTCTTCCTTCCTGCGCCATGGGGCGAGCACATTGGGGCTCGCCCTCGGCGAGGAAGGAGGTGGAGCGGATGAAAAGGCGGAAGCCGGATCGATTCGATGAGAAGGCCCTGGCAGTATGCGAGCTCATTACAGCAATCGCATTACTGGCCAGGGCGCTTGCGGATCTCATTGGGACCCTGAACGGGTAACGATGACCGCTTCAGGGGCATCGGCAGCACAACCTGCTGGTGCCCCCTTAATGTACGGCGAGGTGAGAAATCCTGTCAACCGCAACACGTTTCCTGTTCACGATCTCTCCAGCGCGAAGGCCCAGTCGACTGCCGACTCAACGGTGGTGCCTGCCTCGTCCGTCAACGCGATCCTTCCCTCGACGTCCATCGAAATGCTCGCAACCCTGCCGAATCCGGCAGGAGTGAAGGCGACTCCCTGGACCGTGCGAAGCGAGACCGGGGTAGCCGCGTCGAATTCACGGGCCGTTGAAATCCCGAGGTGGTCGAGGAGCCCGCTGCGTGCAGCGACGAGCCCGTCGTGGAAGTGGGAGTGGACGTCCTCGATCCCCATTCGACCGGTGAACCGGCCCGACCACGGGGGCTGCGTGCGGCCGCCGTTCGAGATCCACAGCAGCGTCGCCGGAAAGGATCGAATGTCCTTGAGCGAGAACCAGACGTAGCCGTCGAAGACCGCGGCCGACCAGCCGATCGGACCGGCGGCCGGGTCATTGACCATCATGACGAGATCCTCATGCCCCGCAGGGGCGGGATAGCGCGAGAGGTCGATGGTTCCGCCGTCTGCGAGCGGAATGGAGTCGAGTGAGTCGAACTCGGCGCCGGGCTTGAGGATCTGGGTCTCGCCGATCGCCGGGTCGGAGAAGATGCCGGGGTAGACGGACGACCAGCGCATCGGACTCGTGCTGATCCGCGCGCTGCCCGGCCGTTGGCGGCTGAAGTCGAGGATCGGATGGGTGCCGTAGTTGAATGCTCCGGAAAGACCGCTGACGGTGACGACCTGGTAGAGGACCGTCTCGTTGTCGCGAACGCTGACCGTCTTGTCGAACGAGGCGCCAGAGTCCTGCGCATCAAGGTGGAGGGTCACCGAACCCTCTGCCAGGTTCGTGACGTTCCAGTCACCCGCCGCAGGCTCGCCGTGCGCGGGACCATCCGGCTGCGCGCCGAATGGCAGGCAGAAGAAGTCGCCGCGGAGGACGTCGAGCAGCGGGTCGATCCCGGCGATCTCGCCTGGTTGCCACGGCGCGAGGCTGTAGGGCTCGACAGACGTGCCGGCTTCGGTGAAGACGACGGGAGCCACATGGGCGCCGGTGAGCGTCACCGAGGCTTTGACCACATTGCTGTGCACGGTGACCGATGTTGCGCCGTGGATTTCACTGGGCTGGGTCACGCTGGGCTCCCGTTCGGTGCTGCCTGCTTCGCCCGGTGAATTCGGCGGGCGGACTGGGTGGGGCAGAATCGTCCCATGGCTGAGGTGTTCGTGATCGCCGGTGCTGCGGGCAGCGGAAAGACCACCTTCGGAAGGGCGCTCTCCGCCCGGCTGGGCATGCCGCTCATCGACCTTGACGAGGCGACACTCGGGGTCGTCAAGGCTTTCCGGGTCCGTTATCCCGAGATGGACGAGGCCGCCGCACTCACCGCCGTGCGAGATGATCGATACCTCGAACTCCAGCGGGCGGCTGTGCGTGTCAGTGCAGCTGGCAGCTCGGCGATCGTGACGGCGCCCTTCACCGCCGAGATCGCATCTGAGGAGCGCTGGCGCACCTGGATTGCGCCGTTCGGCGACGTGCCGGTGCGCCTGCTGTGGATTGCGGTGACCCCGGAGGAGCGCCTGCGCCGGATGCGAGTGCGCGGGGCGAGCCGCGACGCCGGCCTCGTTGCGGCGAGCAGTGAAACGGCGCCGCTGCCGGAAGCCCCGGCTCCGGTCGTCGCGTACCTCCGCCTTGATGCTCGCCACGATTCCGGCAAGAAGGCACGCATCGTCATGTCTCATTTTGGTAACGCTTCCCCCGCGATCTAGACAGATCTCGCTCACGGCTGTTACGTTCCGACCCTCGTGACAACGATTACCTTTACGGTTTCGTTACCGAATGATGAACGAGGGGTGTCCGGAATTTCGGGGATCGTCACGGTGTGCCGGTCACTGACAACGATTACCTGATGGACGAACTGCGGCGAGATCAGCGGCGAAGGAAGGGAAGGAACGCGCATGAACACGCTCATCGTGAACCCGAACCCCGTCTTCGACCGCACGATCAATGTCGTCGAACTCATACCAGGCGCAGTCATCCGAACCCTCGCTGTCGAACTCACTGCGGGGGGCAAGGGCATCAACGTTGCCCGCGTGCTGCGGGCCCTTGGCCGGCCAGCCCGAATGCTCCTGCCAATCGGGGCCGACGACCGTGGGCGCTATGAGTCGCTGCTGACGAGTGAGGGAGCCGAGTTCACCTCGGTCGAGGTGCCCGGCGGGGTGCGCACCGCGAGCATCTACCTCGAGGAGCGCAGTAGTCGCGTGACCGTTGTCAACGACGCCGGCAGCGAGATGGCGATGACTGATTGGCAGCGCGTGCGCGGCGCGGTTCGAGGGATGATCGCCGAAGGCGACCTTGTCCTGTGCATGGGCAGCTTCCCGCCGGGGCTCCCGATGTCTGCCCTCGGCGATCTCATCGACGATGTCCACGATGCGGGCGCGTCAATCCTGGTCGACAGTGCGCCCCAGTGGCTGGCAGCCTGCCTGGCGCACCGCCCCGACATCATCACGCCCAACCTCGATGAGGCCGAGGCAGCACTTGAGGCCGAGGCAGCGCACGTCATGGACGCCGGAGATGCGGCCCCGGAGACGGCTCGCCCGCGTGCGGAGCATGCAGCGCTTGCGCTGTGCGCGCAGGGAGCCGGTCGAGCCCTTGTCACGGCAGGCGCGGCAGGGGTCGCGATGGCGCACGCTACCGAGGTCACCTGGATTCCCGCGTATCCCGTGAACGCAGTGAGCACCGTTGGAGCAGGCGACTCCTTCGTCGCTGGTCTCGCCTTCGAATTGGCCCAGGCCCATGGCTCGGCTGCAATGGTCGACTGGCTGCAGGCGGTTCGGGTCGGCGTCGCCGCGGCAGCCGCATCCTGCGAGCTCGTCCGAGCCGGGGGAGCGAAGGCCGATCGAATCCGAGCGATCCTCGCAGACCTTGAGGGTGCCGAACCCGCAAGGCAAGTAGTCGGCTCGGGGGCGGTATGAGCACGAGCCCCATTCGCCTTCGCGACGTCGCGCTCGCCGCAGGCACGAGCACGAAGACCGCATCCCGTGTCATCAACGGCGATGCCCGGGTAGCTGTCGATACTCGCAAGCGGGTGCAGGAGGCGGTCGACAGCCTCGGCTATCAGGTCGATCTCATGGCACGCTCCCTGCGCAAGGGAGTCGACGACACCGTCGGCATCGTTGTCCCGACCATCGGTGACCCTTTCTTCGCCAAGGCCATCGAGGAGATCGAGCAGATGGCGCTCCCTCGCGGCATCAACATCCTCGTGGCGAGCAACTCCAGGGATCCCCACCTCGAGCGCAAGGTAGTCGACGGCCTCCTCGCCCGCAGAGTCGCCGGCCTCATCGTCACGCCATTCTCGACCGACTACTCATTCCTCGAGCGGGTGAGCACCCCGGTCGTGTTCCTCGACCGCCATCCGGAAGGGATCAACGTCGGCGCTGTCATCGTCGACGACGAGGGAAGTGCACATCGCATCGTCATGCACCTCGCCTCCTTCGGGCACCGCCGCATCGCGCTTCTCACCGATGGGCTCACTGTCAAGACCTCCCGACTGCGACGTGAGGGGTACCTCAGGGCGATGGGCGAGCTCGGATTCCCGGTCGAGGTTGAGCTCCAAGCCACCGGATGCGTCGATGCTGCTCAGGCTGAGGCGTGCACCAATCACATGCTCGACCTCCCGGTGCCGCCAACCGCCATCTTCAGTGCGCGATCCGAGACCTCCCTCGGCGTCGTGCGAGCCCTGCACCTGCGTGGGCGAACCGACATCGCCTTCGTGTCGTTCGGCGACTTTGCCACGGCCGATGTCCTGAATCCGGCGGTGACCGTCATCGACCATGATCCGCGGGTGCTTGCGCGCAAGGCGATGGAGATGCTGAGTGAGCGGCTCGACGGCACTCTGCCGAGCGCCGACGATTTCGTCATCCCGGTCGAGCTCATCGCGCGGGGTTCAGGCGAACTCCCGGCATTGCGGGCGGCGTCATGAACTCGACGCCGCGTGAGGTCGTCATCGGGGTCGATGTCGGCACGACCACCACCAAAGCGGTCGCTATCGATTCGTCCGGGGCGGTCGTTGGCAGTGCGAGTTCGGTGACGACCTGGGACATCGGCATCAACGGCGAGGTCCAGACAGACATCGACCGGCTCACCGATGCGGTCACCGGTGTGCTCGTCGAAACGGCTCATTCGGTCGGAGAGGGTACGAAGGTCACCGGCATCGGCATCACGGGTATGGCGGAGGTCGGCGTTGTCGTCTCGCCTGCGGGCGAGGCCCTCACAGCGGCGATGGCCTGGTACGACCAGCGGGGAGCAGAGGAACTCGCAGCACTGCCACAGGCATTCCGCGAAGAGTTCATCTCGGTCACCGGCCTTGCGGCCAAGGCGGAGTGCTCATTCGCGAAGCTGCTCTGGCTCGGATCCCACGGAGGGCCTTCATTGGCCGGTAAGCAATGGCTGAATGCGTTGGAATACATAGCATTCCGGCTGACTGGAGTCCGAGCGAGCGAGCCGTCACTAGCATCGCGAACCGGGCTCCTCGATCAGGGAACGATCGGCCCGTGGGCCGCGACCCTCGACCTGATCGGCGCCAGCGGCTCCTTCATCCCTGAGCTCGTGAGAGCCGGTACAAGCCTCGGTCCGGTCCTTGCGAGCGCGCCA
This sequence comes from Bifidobacterium breve, assembly GCA_943328365.2. GTDB lineage: Bacteria > Actinomycetota > Actinomycetes > S36-B12 > S36-B12 > WLND01. The sequence goes on from CALPZT020000067.1 coordinate 5,692, forward strand.
GCTGCGCTCAGGGGTGCGGCCGTCACCGTGGCTGGCCACGATCATCTCGTCGGCTCGGTCGGAGCCGGAGCAATCGGCGGCGATGATCTCTTCGACTCCTGCGGCACTGCCGACGTGATCCTGCGGACGGTGCCGCGCACGCTGTCGAATGCCGATCGCAGCCACCTCGTTGGGCGCGGGCTCAGCGCTGGTCGCCACGTGCTGGCGGGTTCCACCGCAATCCTTGGCGCAACACGCTCCGGCCTCGTGCTCGGCCGGATCATGTCGATGCTCGGTGCCGATGACAGGGCCGCGCGACAGGAACTCGCCGACACCTGGCGCGCCGACCGCGAGCCATCGGCTCGAGTGCTCGTCTCAGAGCCGTCCGACTGGACGAACGAGGTGACCGTTCGCCTCCGCGACGATGCCACCCCGGCCGAGGTCTGGGCAGCTGCGACCGAATATGTCCTCGCGCAGACAGCCGAACTTCTCGAAGCGGTTGCGGAGGTCGCGGGACCGTACGAGACTGCGATCGCAGCAGGAGGGTGGGCGCATGTGACGGGGGTCTATCGCGGCAAGGCCCACCTGATGCCCGGGCTGATCGTGAGCGATGTGCAACTGCCCGGGGCGACCGGAGCGGCCATGTTCGCAGCCCAGGCATCGGGTGTCTCGTCCGGACCACTCACTGCTCAAGGCCTTTCCCGACCGGCGGTTGCGACACACGCCTGACCCCAAACGCCTGCTACACCCAACATGAAGGAGTGCATTGATGAGTCCCACTGCGGTACAGGAGAACGCCGGCACGCTCGCCGCGATCGCGGACGCCGACGGAACCCTGGCGATCATCGCAATGGACCAGCGCAACACCCTGCGCCGGATGTTCACAGCGGTCGGGGTCGAAGCCACGATCGACGACCTGCGTCAGGCGAAGATCGACGTTGCCCAGCACCTGACCCCCCACGCCACCGGGATCCTTCTCGACCCTGACTTCGGCGTGCCGGCAGTTCGCGACTCCGGTGCACTCGCGCCGGGTTGCGGGCTCCTCGTGGCGGCAGAGCCGTCTGACCGAGGCACCTACACCGGCGAGCCCCGCTCGCATCGGATCGCCGAGCAGAACGCGACCTGGGTCCGCGACATGGGTGGCAGCGCGGTGAAGTTCCTCGTCATGATGAACCCGGCGCGCACCATCGGGGCTGGCGAGCCCGACCTCACTGCGGAGACGCTGCAGGTCGTGCGCGAGGTCGTCGAGGACTGCCGCGCAGTCGGCATCCCCTCGGTCATCGAGAACCTCATCTACGCCCTGCCGGGCAGCGAGCCGATGACCCCGCAGCAGCGCGAGGACGCCATCGTCGAGTCGGCCATCCTGCTCACCGAGCTCAACCCCGATCTGCTCAAGCTCGAGTACCCGGGCAGCGCAGCGGGCTGCAGGCGCCTGGCCGATGTGCTCACCGTGCCCTGGGCGGTTCTCAGCGCGGGGGTCGACTTTGACACCTTCACCGATGTCATCAAGGTCTCGTGCGATGACGGCGGGGCCTCCGGCTTCATCGCCGGCCGCTCGGTCTGGAAGGAGTCCATCGGACTCGTCGGCGAAGAGCGCCAGAAGTTCCTCGCCGAGGTCGCGGTTCCGCGCCTGACGAATCTGCGCGAGGCGATCGCCGGCCGCGCACGTCCATGGAACGCGTCATGAGGCGCACGGGCACGCTCAGCGGAAAGGAAGGGTAGGCGGTATGCGAGTACTCGAAGCGCGCGGAATCGTGCGGACGTACGGGCAGGTCGTTGCGCTTGACGGATGTGATTTCGACGTCGAGGAGGGCGAGGTCACAGCGCTCATCGGCGACAACGGCGCGGGCAAGAGCACGCTCACGAAGGTGCTTTCCGGG